>NZ_JBZRPK010000379.1:0-3872 GCF_058382125.1 Haloferax sp. s1 | reverse complement strand
ACCGCCACAACATCGAGACGATTCGCGGCGACATGACCGAAGACGAGACGAAAGAACAATTGACGGACATCATCGGCGAAGCCGGTGCCGACGCCGTCGTCTCCGACATGGCTCCGAACATGACCGGCGAGTACTCGCTGGACCACGCCCGCTCTATCTACCTCGCGCGGCAGGCGTTCGAAGTCGCACAGGAACTCCTCGCAACTGGCGGCGACTTCGCCGTCAAGGTGTTCGACGGACAGGACCTCGCGGACTTCCGCGCCGACATGGAACCGGAGTTCCAGTACGTCCGGTCGATTCGTCCGAAGGCCTCGCGTGACAGTTCGTCAGAACAGTATCTCGTGGGCAAGCACTTCCTCACCGCCCCGGTCCGCACGGGCGACGAACTGGAAGTCGAAATCATCGACGTGGGGAGCGAAGGCGACGGTATCGCGAAAGTCGAAGATTTCACCGTTTTCGTCTCCGACACGGAGACGGGAGACACGCCGACGGTCCGCATCACCGACGTGAAACCGCGGTTTGCGTTCGCCGAGCGAGTCGACGACTGAGCGCGCCGCTCGACGGCTGATTACGACCGACTGTACGGTCAGGAATTAGCGTGCTCGCTTCTTTGCCTTCCTTTCCGACTCGCCTTGTTCATCTGTAGACTCCGATTTTGGGCAATCCTTATTTTTGATTGACACGTATTGTGGGGTGAGACCTCATGTCAACCAACACTTCGACCGCAGAGTCACGGTCACTGTTCACCGGGCTTCCCTCGGGAATCGTCCCCTACGTCGCGATTCTCGGGGCGCTCGCCTCCGCGTACGTCCACCTTTCGCTGGCACCGGTGGTCATGGAGTTCAATTCAGTACAGGCAATCCTGTTCGTCCTCGCCGGTGTCGGCTTCATCGGCGGTATCATCGTCTACTTGATTGACATCCTCCCCGCGCTAAAGCGCGAGGATTCCTCCGTTGGGGGTTCGGGCTATGCCGATTCCACGGAGGCAACTTGCGGGTTTGTGCGCACTTCTTTGGGACTTTCGTGAGGGTGTGGTTTCCCCGACCAGTCGTGGTCGTCCCACTCGAATCGCACGGGCCGTGCCATCGGCCTGACTTCCGTATCGCTGTTTTCTCGAAGGAACGTCTCTGACGCCGTGAGGTCAGCGTGTCCCTCGAATCCGCATGGACACGTCAGCGTATCTCCGTGGCGAACCGTCTCCTCGCAGTCGCCACACTCGGGACACGTCTGACTCGTCCACGCTTCCGACTCAACTTCGAGACTGATGTCGTACTCCTCACAGACGCACGCGAGACGGTGGATGAACTGCTTGAACGCCCAGAAGTTGTGCGTCTTCTCGTTCACCCTGACCGACCAGTGCGTTTCCAGCACGCCGGTCAAATCACCCACGTACACCGTCGCCACGCCCTCGTCGTACAGCCGTTCAACGAGGTTGCGCACCAGCGCATTCTGTGCGTGGTCACGGCGCTTCGTCCGCTGCCGGTACAGCCGTCGAATCCGCTTGGAACTGTAGCGTCCCTCTCGGAGTTTCGACTGTAGGCGGGCGATCTCATCGGTCGTCTCGCGGAACCGTCCGAACAACTCCCGTCCATCGTAGAGGTACTGGTTCCCAGTAGTCGTGGAACAGGCGACGAGATTGTTCGCGCCAACGTCGAGGGCGGCTTCTTCCGAAGCCAGTGGTGAATCCAGTCGAGAATCAGGTACGGTGACTGGTTGGAAAGCCCTGAACGTGTCGCTCACCTCGTCGTACTCAAGTTCCAGACGACCCTGTTTGCCGTCCCACTTCGGGTTGCCTCGGACTTCGAGGCGGAGTCGTTCGTGGTAGCCGAGTCCGTATTCATCTTTCAGTTCTTGCCCGACAGGGATTTCGAGACGGCTACGCTTCCCCCACTCAATCGTGTACTGGTTGCACCGAATGTAGGTGCGGAGTTCGCGTCCGTCCTCCTCGTTGCCCCAGTACGACGGCGGGTTGGCGTCCTCGCCGTTCTCCTTGAGGGCGAAGAACGACCGCCACGCTTCGCTGTTCTTGCGCGTGACCTGTTGAACAGTCGCGCTTCCGACGACACCGTTGTAGCGCCCTCGGTACTCGGACGTGTCCCACACGTCGCCGTCACCGAAGTAGTTCTGACGACGTTCGTAGGTCAGTTCGTTCCACAGAGAGGCGGAGGCATCGAGTAGCCGTAGAAGGCACTCTTTGTCGTTCTCGGTCTGTGGAACCACCTCGAAGGTGTTGACGCGCTTCATTCGTTGCCACCCTCCTGTTCAGCGATGTACTGTTCGACAGCGTCCTTCGAGGCGCTCCCCGCCGTACCGACGTAGTACGAACGAGTCCACTTCACGCGGTCGTCGTACCGCTGGTTGTACTTGCGGGCGGAGATACCCTTAACCCAGTTGACGATGAGTGACGGGGCGTTCTTCGGTGGACTCCCGATGAACAGGTGTACGTGGTCGGGCATGACCTCGGACTCAGCCAGTTCGAGACCCTTGTCCTCACAGATTTCCGCGAAGATGGTTTCGAGACGTTCCTTCGTCTTCCCCGTCAGGTGCGAACGCCGATACTGAGCGGAACCCTGTTCCGCGAGGTCAGCGGAATCTCCGATTCCGTCCGATTTCGGCACGAACACTATGTGGTAGTAGAGTTCATATTTCGCGTGACGGGTGCTCTTCACCATCTGTGCATACTATCACGGCCAGACGGCTTAAAGACTGCGTTGGAACCCCGTCTATGCCATCGACGGTGGTTGAATACTGTTGGTCGGCTTCATCCCCGTCGCCAGACTACGTCTGGCGGGCAACCAGAACGCTTAGCGTTCTGGTAACGCCCTGAAGGGCGAGGCTTTCGCCTCGTATTTCCAGTAAATACTGGCGTCGCGAACTGTACCTCGTCGCGATCGCGTTCGCACTCGCCCAAATCGTAGCGTGGGTCGTTATGGACGGCCCGGTCAACCAGATGGCGATACTCTCGAAGACCAGCGAGGCGGTCTTTTCCGTCGCAGCGGCATACCTCTACTTGAACGACGCTCCGTCGGACGGCCCCGCCGAAGCAACTTGATTTGCGTCCCGACGGCCGAAACTTTCCGTTTCTTCGTTAGTCCTGTATCACGAGCTCGAGTTGGAGTTTAGTCTCACAGCCCTTCCACCCGCCGCGGCAGTGCCCAGTCGCGAGGATATCGCTGAACGACGTGTAGGTCTTGCAGTTCGGACAACGGATTCCCATCTCCATGCCGTCCTTTTCGGTGAGACGGACACGGTGCTCGGCAACCATACAGCATGTGGTATGCTACCAAAAGAGATAAGCCGTCCGACGGCCGTTATAGTCAGTCCGAAACCCAACCGTCGTCGGATGCTTCAGTGCCGTCGCCGAGGAGTGCAACGGTTCCGTAGACGAATGGTGTATCGACGACTGCGATGAGGAGTTTCAGGAGGTATTGCCCGGCGATGAGTCCAATAAGCACGTTCTGCGGGAGCGCTTGTCCGATGCCGAAGACTTTCGGTGCGATGTAGAATGCGACACCGACGAAGATGACCGTGTCGAACGCTTGGCTCGTCGCTGTCGAGGCGATATTTCGAAGCCAGAGGAACGCACCGTCGGTCATCTCGCGGATGCTGTGGAAGACGATTACGTCCCAGTTTTGGCTCACGAGGTACGCGGCCAGACTTCCGGCGATGATGTTCGTCCCAGACGAGAGCACTTTGGTGAACATACCTGCGAACTCGGGGTTTGCGGCGGGTGCTGCGATAGTACTCCAGACGAGTCCGAGGAGAATGAAGTTCATCGCGAATCCGACGTTCACCATCACCTGTGCGGCTCTCCGCCCGTAGAGTTCGGAGTAGCAGTCCGACGCGAAGAACGTAAACGCGTACGCCAGTGC
>NZ_JBZRPK010000380.1:0-3876 GCF_058382125.1 Haloferax sp. s1 | reverse complement strand
CCGGGGCACGGTGGGGGGGGGGGGCAAAAAGGGGGGCCACCCGGTTTGGGGTGTCAAACGGGGCCGGGGGAAGGGGTTCGCCGGGGGCGGGGTCCACCTGGTGGTGAAAAGTCGGGCCTCGACCGCCGAGTGGGCGCTCGTCGACGTCGACAGCACCCTGGTGTCCCCAGACCGGTTCGAGGGCATGCTCGACGAGTAGTTGGTCCGTCTCAGACAGTGAAGTGGGAGGCTCGGTGACGACGGTGTCTGACGAAGTCGGCGTTTCATCGACGAGGTCGAGATAAAACACCCACCGGGTCTCCGTGCTCTCGGTTCGCCCAGACTCAGTCACCGAATAGTACGTCCCATCTCGTTCGATAAACTGTGGTTCCGGGCGAGTTGTCGTACCGAACGAGCGGTCGTAGGCGAGTTGCCACCCGACGACATCAACTGTTCCCTCTTCGATGAGCGTGTCGACGAGTTCGCGTTTATACGAGTCCGGATAGTCAACCGAAAACTGCGCCTTGATTTGTGTTGGGTCCGCTTCGATAAAGGAATTCGTGAGTTCAGCCAGTGACTCACCAACTGGAGATGTACTGAACAGAAATGTTGTGCGTCCAACTGAATTGAGACATCCCGAAAACCCACCAATGCAGGATACGACAGCGGCCCTTGACAGGAGACCACGACGGGTAATTTGATCGGTCACTATATTATCATGTCATATAGAGATAAGTAGGTTTTGTGGGGTACTGTCTAGTTAAGCCAATTTGAGGACCGAGCAGGTCGTTGGGTTAGTTTGGGAAGTGGTCGCATACCTTTCAACGAATGCTTTGCGGCGGATTACGAAGAACTGTGGGAGCGTGAGCTGACGGCTTGACTACGCCGAATGAATCCACTGATTGAGTGATTTCCTCTCCCGTGGCCGATACATCTCCCTATTACACGATTGTGAAATTCAACGCCACTAACGAGTTTCAACGACGTCAAATAAGAATCCACGGCGAGAGCCGCGATAGCACTCAGTCGAGCGAGACGAACGGCAGGGTCGCCGGATTGCCGTCGCTGTAGTCGAGGACGGACGACTGCGACGCTTCATCGGGGACGATGAGGTCAGAAATGAGCGGTGCATCGTCGACTGCGCCCGATTTCGCACCGCCGAAGACGTACGCACCGCGTTCTTCTCTGACCGGGCGAAGCGTGCCGCGGTCTTCGGACTGCACTGCGGCGACGATTTCCAGTTCGTTCGCGTCGACGCCGCCGAAGGCCGTTCGGTCGAGCATGAGTGTCACCGTGTTCTCCTCAGTGTCGACTTCCTCGGTGAGCGCGACAGTGCTTCCCGATTCGTCGGTGAGGAGGGCCCCTGTCGCGTCGACGGCGCTCTTCGTGAAGCCGCTTACTTCGAGGCGGTAGTGCCACGGCGCTTCGAACGACACGTTCGCACCGAGGTCGTCGAGACTCTGTTCGGTCCCGCCGGGGTTACTCGGGTCGCGAACCCACAGAAGGAACAGTTGCGGCGAGAACCCACGGCCGCTGCCGAAGGCGTTGTACAGGTTCCCGACTTCGAAGGTCACCAGATACTCGTCCGGCGTCTGTTCGACCGTGACCGACGCCAGGTCGAACGCCCCGTCTTTGAAGGCCTCGTTGGTCGGATACGTGTATGCACCCGGACCGTCGTCGTCGCCCGTCGGGTCCGACAGCGTCGCGACGGTCTCCGGCGGTTTGACTGTCACCGTTTCGGTGGCGAGTGTTTGTCCATCCGCAGTTCTGACGGTCACGTCGTAGGTTCCGGGCGTGTCGATGGTGTACGAGAGCGTGTCTTCCTGGTCGGTCGCCCCCGGCGAGAACCGAACGTTCGAGGTCGCTTCCACCTCGCCGTCGACGACGATTTCGACCGTCGTACCGCCGATGTAGTCTCCGGTGTTCGACCCCGTCGCGGTCACAAACGTCGCTCGGACGAACGGGTCGTCTCGAATCGAGACATCGACGTCCTGTTCCGGGCGCTGGTACGTCGGAAGTCGCTCCAAATCCTCGTTGGTGGCCGGCCTGAGGCGAATCGCCGTCCCTCCGGTCTCTATCATCGACGCGAGAATCGTCGTCTCGGCCGTGACGAGTGCTTCGTCGACGCGGACCGCTTCGAGATTTGCATCGTACGCTGCCTCGATGCCATCGGAGTACAGCTCTGCGACGTACTTTCCTTTCGTGTGACCGAGGCCGTTCGATTTGCTGTGGCCCTTCCCTTTCGACTTGCCGCGACGCTTCCCGCTGGACTTCTCGTGGCTCTTTCCGTTCGAACGTCCCGGATTCGACGTGTGGCCCTCGCGTGCTCCCGGTGCGCTGTCGAGGAAGTCGAGCGGAATATCGAGCGCCCGGCCGTTTTCGCCGGTCATGGCACCGACGAACCACTCGTCTCCCTGCTTTCGTGCGACGACGAAGTCGAACGCCTCGACGGTCGGTCCGAGGGTCGGGTCTGTCTCGGGGTCTGGCATCGGCGCGTCGGGTTCCGTGACTGCTATCGAGTCGAGGTTGAAACCTCCCGTATCGTCGTCTCCGAGCGTGACGGTGACCTCGCTTGCACCGGCTGACAGCGAGACGCGAACGGAAACGGTACTCCATTCGTCCCAGTACGCCGTCGCCGGGAACGTCACCTGCTGTGTCTCTCCATCGGCGAGTACGGTTGCAGTCCGGGGAGTTCCCTCGGGAACGGCATTTTCTGTCGCGTCGCTCGCATAGCGGAGGTGGAGGTCGTACTCGCCGGCGGTTGGGTCGCTTTCGGCGGTCCACGAGAGCGAGGCACCGCTGTCGACGGTGTTCGAGTCGACAGGGACGTACTTGCCACCGGATGCACCGGCCCACTCCGCGGCGGTCGAAAAGCCGTCTCGTTCCGCATCTTCTGCCTGCGACACTGTCCCGACTTCGAGGGTCGGATCGCGGTCGGCGAGGTACGAACTCGGGAGGTCGGCGACCATCTGGAGACCGCTGAAGTACGTCGGATACATGGCGAGTTGCTTCGCGCGGGTCGTCTCGATACCGCCGGACCCGGAGTCCATATCGAAGATTCCCGGCGTGTACTCGACAGGGCCGCCGAGCATCCGGGTAAAGGGGAACGTAACGTGGTGCGATGGGCCAACCCGCCCGAACGAGTCGTATTCCTGCCCGAGGACGCCCTCTCTCGTCATCACGTTCGGGAAGGTCCGACGCTCTCCGGTCGGCTTGAGCGGTTCGTGAATCTCCAGCATCTGTCGGTGTTTGGCCGCCTCTCGGTACACGAGTCGGTGATGGTTGACGAGTGGTTGGCAGTGGTGATTGTACGTCTCACCGTCGATGCTAACGCCGCTGTCGGCGACGTACCCCGTCTTTATCGAGTGGATGCCGAGCGAGTCGTAGAATGCGAACGGACTCGAATCGGACTCCAGTTGCGACTCGTAGTTCGAGACGTTCCCCGCGGTTTCGTTGTGTGCGGTCATCCTGACCGGTGGGCTCAGACTTCGTCCGTAGTCTGTTACCGCCTCGATGTCGAAGTCCGGGTACGACTCGTCGAAGTCCATGGCGCTGCCGTCACCGGGATAGGTGTGCCATCCTTCGTTCCACCCCTCGACGAGGACGCTCGGAATGCCGTGTTCGCTGGCGAAGTCCATGTAGCGCTTCATGCGCTTTGTCTGCGCGCCGTGGTTTCCGGTTTCGGGGCCGCGGTACTCCCAGTCGGCCCGTCCGGTAATCATGAGCCACCACACGCCGAGGAACTTCTGCGGCTCTATCCAGTCGGTTCCGTGGGGGAAGTCCGCGGGGTCGTGCGGCTCGTTGAGGTTGACGACGAGGTTCGCTTCGACGAGGTCGCCCGGCCTCGACCCGACCTGAATCGTCCGCCACGGGGTTGCGTGGGGTGCCGTCGCCGCC
>NZ_JBZRPK010000690.1:4405-15903 GCF_058382125.1 Haloferax sp. s1 | reverse complement strand
GCGTATTTCTGGAGACCTACCCGAACGTGACCGTCGACGTGGTGGAACTCGACCCCGAGGTGGTGGCTGTCTCGAAGGAGTACTTCGGCGTCGAGGAGTCCGACCGCCTGAACATCTACACGATGGACGGCCGGCAGTACCTCCGCGAGACGAACGAGACGTACGACCTCATCATCCTCGACGCCTACCGGAAGGACAAGGTCCCATTCGAGTTGACGACGGTCGAGTTCATGCAACTCACGTCCGACCGCCTCGACGACGATGGCATCCTCTTTGCAAACGTCATTTCTGCACCCAGCGGTCCCGCCTCGAAGTTCTACCGCGCGGAGTACAAGACGATGCGCGAGGTGTACCCGCAGGTCTACAGTTTCCCCACCGCGGGGAGCGTCGTCGTCCAGAACATCGAGGTCGTAGCGACGAAAAACGACACGCTCGTCACCCGAGCGGAGTTGCAGGCGCGGAATCAACGACGCGACATCGGTATCGACCTCGCGGCCGAACTCACGTCGTACCGGAACTCCGAACCAACTGACGACGTACCGGTTCTCCGCGACGACCGCGCACCGGTCGACAGCCTCTTGGACCCGATGGTCGGCCAGCGCTACGTCATCCAGCGGACGAACGAGACGAACCGAACGGAAACCGACCGAAGCGCAACTGCGCGCAACGCGGCCGCACAGAACGCCGCCGCACCCCGATAGGTCCGGATTCCGTCAGAATTCCCGGTGCAGACTCACGTCTCCCCTGACGTGAGTATCGTCGGGATGATGACGCCAACCCCGATGAGAAGCGCCCAGCGAATCCACAACTCTGCGGTGTAGTACCCCGAAACCAACCAGAGCGCGGCACCGAGGAGGACGAACAACACGGTAATCACAAAATCGCGGTGGACCATGGTCTGAGACCTATCACCGACACACCATATGCCTGTTCCCGGAACTCGTCTTTCCGTTCCAGTACCGCCACGACGAATGTGTCAGAGCAAGAAGGCATTTACCGCGAGCGTGTGTCGGTCCGACCGAAATGCAACTCCAACCTCTCGATGTCCTCGGTGGGGTCATGTTTTTCGCCGGACTGCTGGTTATTACGGGCTTGTTTGTTCCCGCGGTCGTCGCAAGCGAACGTCTCGGAACCGGTGCCTCGCTCATGGTGCTCGGGACCGCCGCTGTGGCGGGACCACGCACGTTCAAGACCGCCCTCGACAACTAATTCGCTGACGTACCACAACGTCCGTGTTTTCCAGAAGGGTAGTCGGTAGTCACGCTCGACAGCAAACGACCCGTAGCTATAATTCGATATCTACGTTATCTAACAATATGAGTTCTCAATCGGACACCGCAACAGCGGATGAGGATACCGAGAACCAAAAGAACGAACTGCTTGACCGGGTGCTAAACTTCCTCACGACGTATCTCCCGTGAGTTGTTTGTGGGAGGCGGCACATCCCATCAAACACGGACGGAAACGCTGTTATTCGTGACCCGGTAGCGTTCGTTTCCCGTCGCGTTACTACGCCAATACGTTCATTCCCCGGATATTTTTGTGTTTAGAGTGACACGAATTAGCCGATGTATGAATTGATCCACCGGTATGCTCCGGAGAGTCCTGCTGGCCGAACTGCCGTTGCGATTCTGGCCTCTCTCATTGGTGTTCCGGCATTCGTCCTTGGAATCATCGGGATGACCAGAAGCGGCGGCGCTGCGGGAGGACTCGCATTTTTCTTTGTCAGTCTCGTCATCCTCGCTGTCGCCTGGTGCTTGACGCTCGGCGTCGTCCGGCAGGCGAATGCGGCACCCGATGCGACGCCACTCACCGAACCCCAAACTGATGAGGTGTCCGAACCATCGACCGAGACCCCGGTCGAAACGCTTCGACGACGATACGCGGAAGGTGAACTCAGCGACGACGCGTTCCAACGACGACTCGATAACCTCCTCGAAACCGAATCGTTGGGTCAGAACGAGACTGAGCCTGAACGCGTATTCGAGTGAGCGTACACCTCGACGTCCATTTCAACCCAACTAGGGTTCGTCTGTAACTGGGTGAAACGGGTTCCCAAAGAAGAAACTGGAGTCGTGGTTGCGAACCTGAAACACCCAACGCTCGGGATTCATGCGTTGACGAGACTCTTGGTCTCGTTCGCCCACCAGAACGCTCCGCGTTCTAGGGACGTCTTCAGGGCAGGAGGATATCAATTTGATTCCTTGGACTGTGCCTGCTATCGCTTGCATTGTTTGGGCTGGTGAGGCTGGCTTCGTCAGCGAAACCAGCAGTGTAATTTCGAGACGGCCTGTAGACTGTTCAGTAACCGAAGCGTCCGACTAGCACCGGTAGACGACTACTCTCGGTAATTAACCGTCACTAGTCCATCGACGTGGTCGAAATGACTGTCTGCAGTGACGAGCGTTCCCCCTGCCTCACGAACGACACCTGCAATGAGCGTATCCAGTGCGCCGATAGGAGTTCCGTTAGCATGGAGTTCTGCGTCGATCTTCGCCGCTTCTGCAGCGCCATCGATGGTAAGTGGGAGTGGCTCTAACCAGTCCAACCCGTCGCGTGTACTTTCGACACCGTCCGAGCCGCGTAGTCTCGCACCCCCAACAAACACCTTGTGCAGCGCGACCGTCGGAGCGAAGTATGGTTGCTGGCTTTCTTCGAGGAACTCCGCGATAGCTTGCTCTCCCTCCAAGTAGTCAATGAGAGCGTTCGTGTCGAGGCAGTTCACAGTGATGCCTGCCGATTCTCGAAGTCTTCGTCAAACTCCTCTTGAGCGTCTTCCACTGCCTCACGAAGGCCCGACTCTTTCCACGAACCGAAGCCCTTCATTACGTCTTCCTCTCCTCCAGTGACTCGAAGAAGAACGTCAGTGAAGCTCTCGTCACCGCGCTTCATCGCACGAAGTCGCTCGTACGCTTCCTCGGTCACAGTGATTGTCTTCGTTGCCATCACGTAAACATACACGTACACATGGAAATGAGTTATGGAGGTCCAACACTATGTTTGGTACCTAACAAATGACAAAACTCAAAGTGATAGTTGGTAGGCGGAGTACCTTCGACGAGTGCACACGCCAACGAATCAAGGCCGCACAGGAAGACGAAGAAATCGAGGATGCACATCTAATCCTCAACTTCGAATCGTACGCTGAACTCGGCAGACTGCTCAGCCCGAAGAATCTGAGATTGCTGGAAGCAATCGCCACGGACTCACCTCAGAGTATCCGCGAAGCCGCGGAGTTGGTGAACCGTGATTACAAGCAGGTCCACCGGAACCTGACTGAACTCGAAGATATCGGCGTTATCGAATTCGAAGGTGGCGAATCGGGGCTACGAAAGAAGCCAGTGGTAGCCTACGATGGTCTTGAAATCGACTTTCCATTCGACAAGCCGAGCGGCTCCGACGTGACCCAATAACCCTCACTCTTCAAGAAAGACGGCGAAGTCACGGGCGGGAGACCGAAACCCAGCTTCATCGATCCAGCGTTTGAGGTACTCGTCAGCGGTCTCTGCCGAACGCTCACTGACCTTCGACCTTCTTCGGCGCAAAGACCTGCGTCCAGGTGACTTGTGCGTAGTCCGACCACGTTTCGCGGGAAATACACGAGAAACCGAACTCGTCGACGAGAGTCGCCGGGGTGATTTTCGCAGCGATGATGTCACGCGCAGGGGTCGGCGCATAGACGGTGAAGAGGTAGACGCCGCCCTCCTTGAGGAGGTGCTCGTGCTGGCTCCGCCGGAGAAGGAACCGTCCGCGGCGCTGCGCTTCGCCGTCGGCGCCCATCGCGCTCTTGATTTCGACGACAGTCCCGGGTTCGAGGAGACAGATGCCGACGAACGGGAGGTCACGACTCGGCGTGAGTAACTCGGTGGTGAGTGCGTCGTAATGTTCGTGCTCGTGGTCCGAGACGTGACGCAGTTCTGTGTGAACCTGAAGAAGGGTCGTTTCGACGGTGTCTCCCGCCTTCCGAGAGGGCGCGAGACTCATGCGCAGACCCCCGTCTCTTCGGGTGGAAAACAACCGGCAAAGTACGCTGGTTTACTTATATACCCAATGGGACCGCCCGGATTTGAACCTCACTCGCTCACTGCGTTCGCTCGTTGGTTCAAATCGGACGGTTGTCACTCTTTGGCTCATCACGTTGTTCTTCGCACAAAGAGTGGGACCGCCCGGATTTGAACCGGGGTCACGGGCACCCAAGGCCCGAAGTATACCAGGCTAACCCACGGTCCCGCATATACGTCTCTCCCCGTCTGGGAGTAAAGAGTTTCGTTCCTCGTTTCACGTCAGGGGGAAGAAATACGCCACCCCAATCGTCGTCACAACCCCGAGAACCAACTGGAGCGGGCCGCCAACGCGGATATAGTCCGAGAACTTGTATCCGCCCGGCCCGTAGACGAAGAGATTCGTCTGGTAGCCCACCGGCGTCATGAACGCCGTCGACGCGGCGAACATGACCGCGAGGACGAACGAGAAGGGTCGCGCGCCGAGCGTCGTCGCGGCCTCGATGGCGACCGGAATCATGAGCACGACGCTCGCGTTGTTCGAGATGATGTTCGTCAACAGCGCCGTCACGAAGTAGAACACCCCGAGCACTGCAAGCAGCGGGAGGAACTCACCACTCATCACGACCATCTCCGCGAGGAGTTCTGCGGCCCCGGAGTTCTCCATCGCGATGCCGAGCGGGATGACGCCAGCCAAGAGGAAGATAACGTCCCACTGGACTGCGTCGTACAGCTCGGTCGGTCGGAGACACCCGGTGGCAACCATCACCAGGGCTCCGAGCAACGCCGAAACGACGATGGGAAGGAAGTCAATCGCGGCGAGTGCGACGACGCCCGCGACGATGCCGACGGCGACCGGAATCTTCGACTCGCGGTAGTCGTGGCGTTCGATTTCTTGGGCGACGATGAAGTTGCGATTGTTGTCGAGGCGTTCGATACTGTCGACGGTTGCCTGTACGAGAAGCGTGTCACCGACGCGAAGCGGGAGGTTGTCCATCCGTCGCCGAATCAACTCGCCGCCACGACGGAGCGCGAGCACCGTCGCGTCGTACCGCTGTCTGAAACTCGTCGTCGCGAGCGACTCGCCGACCAGCGACGACCCCGGCGCGATGACGACCTCGACGAGGTTCTGGCCCTCGTCGGCGAGTTCGAGTTCGTCCTCGGTGATGGTGTCCGGAACAAGGTCGAGGCCCTCCATGTCGAGCAGTTCGACCAGCGTGTTGCGGTCGGTTCTAAGGGTGAACACGTCGCCCGGCCGAATCTCCTTTGGGCCGAGCGGTTCGAGAAAGACGCTGTCGCCGCGAATCAGTTGGAGGAGGTCGACGTCGAACTCCGTGTCGACGAGTACCTGCTGCACCTGCTGCCCGACGAGTGGGGAGTCCTCACGGACCGCAACTTCAGTCAGGTACTCGGCCATCTCGAACTCCTCTGTCAGGTCGCCTCGCGGTTCGATTCGTGCGGGCGTGAGTCGTCGCCCGACGGTGAGGAGATAGACCATGCCGACGGCCATGACGACCGCACCGAGCGCGGTAAACTCGAACATCGAGATGGGCGCTTCGCCCGTGATGCGCGAGTACACGTCGCTGGCGAGAATGTTGGTCGAAGTGCCGATAAGTGTCAACATCCCACCGAACATCGAGGCGTACGACAGCGGTAAGAGAAGCTTCGACGGCGACGTTTTCCCGCGTTCTGCGAGGTCGGTTACCATCGGCAGCAAAATCGCAACGGCGGCGGTGTTGTTGATGAATCCCGAGATAGGACCGACGACGCCGACGGTTGCGCCGAGTTGTCGAAACTCGCTGTCGCCGGTGAACGACGAAATTTTCGCACCCAGCATCTGTACGAGGCCAGTTCGCTGAATACCTTCGCTCAGGATGAACATCGCGAGTACGGTCAGTGTCGCCGTGTTGGCGAACCCGGAGAGCGCGTCGCCCGGATACGACTCGAAGAGCGTGATGGGTGCGCCGAGGAGTCCGACCGAGACAAGCGCCTCGGAGACGGGTTGAATCACCATCAGCGTCACCATCACGCCGATTGCCGTCACGTCGACGGGGACCGGTTCGGTTGCAAAGAACACCAACGCGACGAGGATGACGGCGAAAACGACGAGGATGCCCGGCGTTATCGCTACCACGCGCTCACTGACGTACTGGTATCCGAAAAGCGTGCGGGGTTCAGAACCTGATGGCGGTCCAGCACCCGCAAATGGTGTTGTGGCCGACCGTTATCGTCCTTCTTCGTCGAGTTCGAGGTCGGCGATGATTTCGTACGGCGAGTAGCCCTTTCTAATACCGTCGAGGATGCGGAACGCCTCGTTCGGCGAGAGGAACTGTTTCGTGACGGCGAGACCGAGCGGCGTCGGGTCGAGTCCGTCGATAAAGTCCCATTCGAGAAGTTTCCCGACCGTGTGCGTAGTCGGAATCTCGCCGAGCATCCGGGTGTTGAGCGCCTTCGCCTTCTTGCCGGCGACGACGATGTTCGCCAAGGTCTCTTCGACGGCCGCGGACTCGTCGTAGACCGTTCTGACCTCCTCCATCTCGCCTTTGAGGAGTTTGAACGCGACTTCGTCCTCGGTCATCTCCATCGTGTTGTGATAGCTGGTGTCGGGTTCGACCAGTAGGTAGACGACGCCCTTGTCGTGGTAGTCGGGTCGACCGGCACGACCGAGCATCTGGCTGAACTCCTGTACTGAGAGCCACTCGATACCCATCGCCAGCGTGTCGAAGATGACTTGCGACGCCGGGAAGTCGACACCGGCGGCCAGCGCCGCCGTGGTCACGACGGCAGCGAGGTCTTGATTGGCGAACTGGCGTTCGACGCGCTTTCGCTGTTTGTAGTCTAATCCGGCGTGATACGGCGCGGCGTTGTAGTCGATTTTTCGCGCAATCTCGTGACAGCGCCGCCGCGAGTTGGTGAAGATAATCGTCTGCCCGCGGTATCCCTTCGACGATTTCGTGTCGAACGCCTGCCTGACGAGGCGGTTTTCGATTCGGGGTTTTTCTTGCCCGTCGGCGAAGGTGACGTGTCGCTCGATGGGAACCGGCCGGTCTTCGTACTCGACGAGGTTAGCTCGGAGATTCTCCGCCAACCACTTCGGGTTCCCGACCGTCGCAGAGAGGTAAATCCACTGCGCGCCGTCGTACTCGTCTCGTCGCCCGGCCCGCTCCTCACAGAAATGCTTGAGCCGGGAAATCATCCCGTCAAGGCGGTGGCCCCGTTCTTCTTCCTTCAGCGTGTGTACCTCGTCGATGACGACGGTGCCGATGTCGCCGAGGTCTTTCCCTGTCCGGAGGGCATGGTCGATTCCCTCGTAGGTGCCGACGATGATGTCGGCGTTCGGGTCGAAGCGGTTGCCGTCGTCGTTGATTCGGCTGGCTCCGACGCGAATCGTCACCTTGCCGAGGTGGCCGTAGCGGTCCTGAAAGTCCTCGTGTTTCTGGTTCGCGAGCGCGACGAGGGGGACGAGAAAGAGCATCTTTCCGTTCCCTTTGAGCATCCGGTCGATACCGGCGAGTTCGCCGACGAGCGTCTTCCCGGTCGCGGTGGCGCTCACCACGAGTTGGTCGTCGCCGTCGAGCAGTCCGTTGTCGATAGCGAGACTCTGGACCGGAAGCAGCGTGTCGAACCGCTCTGTCAGCATCGACTTCAGATTCGGGTGGAGGTCGAGTGTGTCCGTCTCGACCAAGTCGATGTCTTCCGTCGTCGCACTGATGGTGTCGAACTTCGTCAGGTCGGGGTCCAACTCGCCCTGCAGCAGGTTCGTGATACGGGTCAGGTCGCCCGTCTCGTAGAGGAGTTCTTCGAGGCGTTCTTGGGCCGCCTGCGTGAGGCCACCTGCGAACGACAGTTCCTGTTCGAGTTCGCGGACTGCGCAGTCACGGCAGACGTGCTCGTGTTCGGCTTTGATGGCCGTATCGTCAGTAATTGGCGAATACCGGCCGTTAACTGCACACCGACGGCAGGTCCGCACCGCGACAGCCTCAAGCTGGTAGCCGTCGAGCATCTCTTTGAGTTCCTCGCGGGCGTTTTTCGGCGTCTGCTGTGAGATGCGGATTCGAGCAGCTGACCGGGCGAGTTCGACGAACTGACTCGGGTCGCGCGGTGATTCTTCTCCCTTCCGAATCACGAGAAATCGGAGCGGTCGGGGCCCCGCGTTCGTCTCTTTGAGTTCGAGTTTTCCGCGGAGCACCCGCTTTCCATCCCGGCGGGCGACGACGAGATAATCGTCCCCCGTCTGATGGAGAAAGACCGTGTCGACGCGGGTGACCTGTTTAGACACGGTGCGTGCTACGGCGACGTGGTATTTCAGGGATTCGCCTGCGCGCTCTCACACCCTACCGTCGCATGCTCGCGTTCTCGCGTCGCCCGTTCAGGACTCGTCGGTGAGTTCGATGGTGTCGTCACCGTTCGGCACAGCACAGAGGAACGAGCCCTCCTCGTCGGACTCGTTTCGGTACCAGTGGACGACGCCAGCGGGAATGAGAAGCGAGTCGCCCGCTTCGACCTCGTACTCCTCGTCGTCGATGCCGACGACATACTGTCCCGAGAGGACGTACTGTTCGTGTTCGACCTCGTTGGTGTGTTTCGGAACCGAGGCGCCAGCGTCGAGGACGAACCGTCTGATGGCGAAGTTCGGCGCGCCGTCGTCGTCGGAGATGAGGACGCCTTTCGCCATCCCGTCAGCCGCACCCACTGACTCGTACTCGATATCCGTGCTTCGTTTTACAACTGGGTTGGGTTGGGAATCGCTCATATCTCACCGTGGATTGCCGCCCCGCGTAAGCCTTCCCCCATTTTCTGGCCTGACTGCTTAAGGTTCTCCCATGGTTATTACGGGTATGCGAGGAATCCGCATCGGTAGCGCCTTCGGCATCCCGATCAGGTTGGACCTCACCTTCCTCATCGTTCTCCCGCTTTTCGCGTGGCTTATCGGGTCTGACGTCGCCAATCTCACGCTCGTCATCAACGAACTCTTCGGCACGAGTATCGATGGCGCTGCCATCTCTGATGGGTCGCTCCAGTGGATACTCGGCGGTGCGGCCGCAATTGGGCTGTTTGCCGGTGTCCTCCTCCACGAGTTCGGTCACTCGCTCGTCGCCATGCGGTACGGCTACGAAATCGAGTCTATCACCCTCTGGCTGTTCGGCGGCGTCGCCCGTTTCAAGGAGATTCCGGAGGATTGGAAACAGGAGTTCACCATCGCCGTTGCAGGACCAATTGTCTCGGTCGCTATCGGTCTCGTCTCCTACGCCGGATTCCTCCTCCTTCCTGAATCGCAAGCACCCGCACAGTTCGTCCTCGGCTACCTCGCGTTGGTGAATATCACACTCGCCGCGTTCAACATGCTTCCCGGCTTTCCGATGGACGGCGGGCGCGTCCTCCGTGCAATTCTCGCCCGCAGCCGCCCCCACGCGAAAGCGACGCAGATGGCCGCCGAAGTCGGGAAGGTGTTCGCCTTCCTCCTCGGGATTTTCGGCCTGTTCTTCAACCTCTTCCTCGTCGCGCTCGCCTTCTTTATTTACATAGGCGCGTCCGGCGAGGCCCAACAGACCGTCCTCAAGGCGACGTTCGAGGACGTAGTCGTGCGTGATATCATGACTCCCCGAGAGAGCCTCGATGTGGTCGATGAGACGACCTCTGTCGCGGAACTCCTCGAACGGATGTTCGTCGAGCGACACACGGGCTACCCCGTCCTCAGAAACGGCGACCTCGTCGGCATGGTCACCCTCGACGACGCCCGCAGCGTCAAAGAAGTCGAACGCGACGCCTTCCGCGTCGACGATATCATGAGCAACGAACTGACGACCATCGACCCCGACGCCGACGCGATGGATGCTATCGCCCTCATGCAGGAGCGCAGTGTCGGTCGTCTCCCGGTCGTCGACGAGACGGGGGACCTCGTCGGTCTCATCTCCCGGTCGGACCTCGTGACCGCGTTCAACATCATCCGAAGTCGCGGGTCACTCGACGCGATGCCCCGTTCGGATGCCAGTTTCGCCCAACTCCGCTAACGGGCCGAGGTGTCTGCCCCCTATTCTCCGCCCGCTTTCGGTTCGTCTTCACCCGTTCTGTCGCTCTCTTTCGGTTCGTCTTCCCCCGTTCTGTCGCTCTCTTTCTTCCGCTCCCGTGCCGCTTCGGTCGCCGCCTCGCTCTCGTAGAGGTCGACCGTCGCGTGCTCCCAGACCCACGCCACGGCATCGTCGAGGACGACCGGGTCGGCACCGGAGAGTTTGATTCGCGTCGGTCCGCCCCGATTCGGATAGCTTCCGACTTGGACGCCGAATCGCTCGGCGACGATGCCGAGTTCGCGGGCGACTGCTCCCTCGGGTGCGTCGGCGTAGAACTCCCGTGACTCTCGGTCGCTGGCGAACCGTTCCGCGATGGACTCGAATATCGGCTTCATCTCCTCCGGGATGCCCGGCAGGACGTAGACGTTCCCCGCCCGGCACCCCGGTGCGAGTCCCTCTCCGTTCGAGAGTACCTCCGCGTCTTCGGGCATCGATGCATACCACGCCACGTCGAGGTCGAAGTCGATATCGGGCCGTCGTTCGAGAATGGCCTCGATGGTCGTTTCGACCTGCTCGGCGGCCGCGTCGTTGACGACGAACTCCCGGTCAAGACCGGCGGCAACGGCCTCCATGGTGATATCGTCCGGCGTCCCACCGAGACCACCGGTGACGACGACTGCGTCGAAGGCGTCGCGCCACTCCGAGACGACGTCGGCGATGACTTCGTGGTCGTCCGGAACCGTCTGAATGCGCGCTACCGTCGCTCCGACTTCGGTGAGTCGCCGGGCCAACCACGTCGCGTTCGTGTTCTCGATGTCGCCCGCGAGGAGTTCGTTGCCGACGGTGAGGATGGCGACCTGCATGGTGTATTGGTGTGGTCGGTGAGAGAAAGACGTACCTCCTTTGCATGTGCTCTCAGACTCGGTTGTACCCATCGCGCACAGGTACGCAACGATTATTCTCGTCTGTGGTCTAGGTTGGCACGCGGCAGTGGTGAATCAGAATGACAAAGCGAGTTGTTTGCCGAGACGCAGGCCACGACTGTGATTTCTCGGTCCAATCTGAGAACGAAGCCGAACTCATCGAGTTCGTCCAGCAACACGCGGAAATTATGCATGACCTCCAACTGTCCGAATCAGACGTACGAGGGCTTGCAGTCTCGGTCTGACTGCTCATTTTTGCCGATACCCTGGTGCGCACGCGCGACGCTGACGACTACGTGAGCACACGCTCAAACGGTGAGAATGTAAAGAAGGTCCAGGTGCGAGAATTGAATGCCGTGAGGCTGCGCCGTACGTACTCACGCACGTACTCACGCTCGTTTCACTCGCGTGAACCTCAGTCGCTCTGCTCACTTCGTTCGCATCGCTCCCTGGTTCAATTCTCTCGGTTAAACTTCACACATTCTCGAACGGGTCTCGCGGTGCTCACTGGCGTGAGCACACGCTCAAACGGTGAGAATGTAAAGAAGGTCCAGGTGCGAGAATTG
>NZ_JBZRPK010000690.1:0-4305 GCF_058382125.1 Haloferax sp. s1 | reverse complement strand
AACTTTTGGTCACTCCGTTCGCTGACACTCACTTCGCTCCTGAGTTCAATCTTGCAGTCACACCTCACACCAAATTTCAGGAGGGCTCGCACACGCTACGCGGTGCTCGCCGGTTGAAATTTGAAGAAGAGGTCCAGGTGCGAGAATTGAACCCGCGTCTCAGCCTCCACAAGGCTGAAGGATAGTCCACTACCCCAACCCGGACACGCTGCATCCATCTGTAATTCGCTACGATTAAAATACGTTACGACTCGGGGGCAGTGCGACTCAGACCCGCACACCCGCCACCGAGAATCTTTTGCACGTCACCACCCAAGGGGTGTCCAAGCGTGGCTATCACGGACAAAATCTATCTCAAAAACCACCGCCAAATCGTCTCGCAACTGGATACGAACATCCCGAAACGCGTGTTTAGCGGTGCGACCCTCGAAATTCTCTACTCCGGCGAGGGACTCTCGAAAGTCGACGACGCCACCCGGGACCGACTGCTCGACTTCGCACAGGACTTCCTCGACTGTGAGAACTCCGACGACATCTACACCGGCTACCCCGAGCGGAAATTCATCGAATACCTGCTCGAACTCCGCGCGCAAGGACTCGGCCCCGACGCTATCGTCGACGTGATGAGCGACGACTACATGGTGTACGCCTACCCCGGCGACGTGCTCTCGTTCCTCGACAACTCGGTGCGGACGCTCGAATCGGTCGAAGCGCTCGCGGATGTGGAAGGCGACAAAGAGATGCAAGACGAAGCGCGACGGGCGAAGAAAGACCTCGTCGGCCCTCGTTGAGGACCAACACTAACCGAATCGCCGTCTGAGACGACTGACTCCTATCCGAGTCGGAACGACTGTTCGTCGCCCGCATCGAGGTCTTCCAGTTGGATGACCTCCTCGACGTCGTCGTGGTCGCTTTCTACCTGTTCGCGGAGGTAGTTCACGTAGCCCTTGTGTTCTTCGAGCTGTTCGCGGAGATGCTCGGCCTCCAGTTCGAGGCGCTCGTGCTCGCGGATGAAGCTCTTCGGAACCTCGACGGTCGGCGGGAAGGACTCCTCTTCGCCGTCTCGCAACTGCTCTAATTCGTGCTTGGGGACGACCTGCACCTGACCGTCGTGGGCAACTAACGTGTCCACGTAGTCGCGGAAGACGGCGGACAGGGAGATGTCCCGCTCTTCGGCAATCTCCCGAAGGGTCTCGAACGCGTCTTCGTTGACGCGAAACGAGATGGTTTTGTTCTTGTTGCCCATGATACTCGTCGGTCTGTATTCCGGACACTTAACGTTTCGTCAGACGAGCGGGGGCACTGACCGTACTCACGACAAACGACGATAAAATGGGGCGTGTGACGGTGGAAAACCGTCCGTCGGTTCGGGAGAACGCGGCCAATGCGGCCGGTGGGGTCCTACGCGTTCAGTTCGTCAGTCTGTTCGAGGCTTTCGAGCGCGGCGATGGCGGCGCGCTTGTACTCGTCGGGGTCGAGTTCGTAGTGCTCGCGGGCCATCCGCGCGTACTCGTTGCCTTCGTCGTCGAACGCCTCGATTCGGTCGAGCGTCTTCTCGGCCGTTTCGGTCACCCAGCGGTCGCGCGTCGACGCATCGACTTCGGTGATGGACTCGGGGCGGACGGAGACGTTGATAGTCCCGTCGTCGGTCTCGTAGGTCCGTGGCTTGCCGACGACCGCGACGTAGGCGGGTGCTTCGAGGTCACGCAGTGTACTTGCGGCCTCGGGCTGGTACTGACCGGCGTAGACGAAGAACGTCCCTGTCGGGTCGACGATGCGGCCGCGCCAGTACTCGTTGTCTTCGCCGACGTCTTCCTTCTCGGTGAGGGTGCCGACGAGGAAGATACGGTTGGCGCTTTCGCCCGTCGGGAGCAGCACGTAGACGGGTGCGCGCTCGTCGTCGGATTCCTTGAACGTGTAACCGGCGTCGTTGAACTCCTGTGCGAAGACGCGCCGGGCGACCTCTCGGGTGGGGATATCGTTAGAACTCATTTACATCGACCTCGCTTTGATGAGCAGTTCTTCGGCGTCAGCAGGCTCACTCAGACGCTCGATTTCGTTGGCGAGCACGTACCGGCCCAGCGTCGGGCCAGTGACCCGGTAGTAGTACCCCACGAGGTCACCGCGCATCTCCTCTTCGACGATGGTGGTGTCGAGGGCGTCCATGGCCATTTGCTTCGCTTCGTCCAGCTCGATGCCGGTCTGTGCTTCGGTCATCTCGCGGTTGAAGATGACTTCGTGAACCTCGTCGCCGTCGTCGACGACGGCCTTGATGCGGAGGTCGAATTCACCTTCGACGTTGCCGTGCTCCGAACAGCGCCCGTTCTGCAGGACGCGCGTACAGCCCTCTTCGGGGCAGCGCTTGATGAGACCGCTCCCGGATTGCATGTCCACGAGTGCCCCCTCGACGGTGGTCGAGTCGTCGCCGACTTCGATTTCCTCGTCGAGTTCCGCGATGCTCGTCGTCCGGTTGAGCTTCACGGAGAAGTTGCCCTGGTACTCGTCGGTGACGACGTTCCCGAGCGCGTACGACTTCCCTTCTTCGAGTTCGGGAAGTTCGGACGTAGTGAAGGAGACGAACTTCATCCGGCCGGATTCGTCGCCGAGCAGGCCGACCTGTGCGATGGCCTCGTTCTGGGGTTCCCAGAGTTCGACGACCTTCGCGCGCACGTCGACCCACTGTTCGTCCTCGTCGATGTCGTTGAGCAGGGTCTGTTCGTTTCCGCCGGCACCGCCGCCGAGTTCGTCGCGTTCGATACCCGCTTCGTCGAGGTAACTGTTGACGACACTCCGGCGTGCTTCGTCGACGGGGACGCGGTATTCGCTGACGAGGCTTTCGAGTCGTTCTTCGACCTCGTCGGTGGACACGTCTAAATGGTCCGAGAACTGTTCGGCTATCTCCGCTGCGTGGCTTCGCAAATCAGTCATGGTCTACCTCGCCTCCACCTTGGTTTCCATTGGGAGGCATACGGACGTTGGCCGCGTACTCATATAAAAATGTCTGAGCCGGAGTGAAAGTAAAGCGCGAGTCCCTGAGAGCGAGGAATTGATAGCCACGGGGCACACATCCGTTACCATGGACGACCGCCTCGAAAGCATCATTCGAAGCGCCGCCCGCACCGCCGGCAAGCGCTACGAGGAGGTCAAGCGCGCCTATCAGGACGGTCAGCAGACATCCGAGGTTCTCGATTCGCTCCCCCACGACGACGAGGGCCGCGCAAAAATCGTCTGTCGCCGACACGTCGAACGCCGCGCCGTCGCCATCGACGCGAAAGGTCGCCCCGCCTGCTTCGACCCCGACCACCCCGACTGCCAGGGCTGCGTCGAGGACATCCGTGAGGGTATCGTCGAGACGTGGTAGGGTGACGGCGTGGGAGGAACAAAACCAGCACCGGCGACGTGGTAGGATTTTGTGGCTGTAGCGTGACCGCTCGGTATGGACCGCCCACTCGTCGCACTCGTCCTCGCCGGCGGCACCGGCACGCGTCTCTACCCCGCAAGCAGAAGCGACCGTCCCAAACAGTTCCTCCCGCTCGGCGGCGACCAGTCGCTCCTCGCAGAAACCGTCTCGCGCGCCGATTTCGCCGACCACGTCGTCGTCTCGACGCGCCCAACATTCGCCGATGAGATAGCAGACCATGCCCCCGACGCCGAAGTCGTCGTCGAACCCGCCGCGAAGGACACCGGTCCGGCGCTCGTCTACGCAACCCACCGAATCGCTGAGTTGTACGACGACCCGGTCGTGGTCGTCCTCCCGAGCGACCACCACGTCGGCGACGGCTTCTCCGAAGCGATGGCCCGTGGCGCGCGTGTCGCTGCCGAAACTAACTCTCTCGTCGCCTTCGGCGTCGACCCGACGCGCCCAGATACCGGCTACGGGTACATCGAACCCGGTACGGAACGCGGCGACTACTACGACCTCGCCGCGTTCCACGAGAAACCGGATGCCGACACGGCTACCCGATACGTCGAAGCGGGCTATCTGTGGAACGCCGGTATGTTCGCGTGGACGCCCGAAGCCCTCCTCGCGGCCGCCCGCGACTCGCCGCTCGAACCGCTCGTCGACGCACTCGACGCAGGCGACACAGAAGCCGGATTCGAGGCGGTCGACTCGGTCAGTATCGACTACGCCGTCATGGAACGCGCCAGAGAAGCGGCGGTCGTGCCCCTCGACTTCGGGGGGGGCGGCCTGGGCGCCGGGGACGCGCCCGCCCGCGTGCTCCACGCCCACGCGAATGGGAACGGCGCGCGCGGGGGCGACCCCGGGGTCGTCGGCGCCCCCGGCAACCCTCGTTGCCCCCGCGG
>NZ_JBZRPK010000381.1:0-3877 GCF_058382125.1 Haloferax sp. s1 | reverse complement strand
GTCGACATCTTCCGACCGACCGCGCTCTGGTCCGTCTCGGGTGCGACGGCGGTTACGTCGGCGAACTCCGAGAGGGCGTCGTAGAGTGCGCGGAAGCCCACGCTCTCGATGCCGTCGTCGTTAGTGAGGAGGATGCTCGATTCGCTCATGGTCTCGACTGAGAACGGAACCCGCAAAAAGCCATCCGTCGCGCGAGACCCGTAGTAAAACTGGGCGGTGCGTTTGGCGTTTGAATCAGGCGACGCGGTCGACGAGGGTCTCGTCGTCGACGACGAGGTTGTAGGCCTCCTCGTCGTCGTTCCAGAGCGCGAGGATATTTTCGAACACAAGCACGTCGCCGTAGTCGGCATCCGCCACGTCGGCGTTCAGCACTGTCGGGTGCGTTCGGACGGCGTAGTGGTCGACTCCCTCGCTGCCGTCGCCGATTTTGAACACCTGATTGTTCCCCTCCGAGAGGTCGTGGCTCAGTTTCACCGCGAGGAGGTCGATGCGGTTCGTGACGTGTCGCTCCATCTCGGCCATCTTGGCGAACCGCGACGGGTTCCCGCGAACGTCGAGACGGCGTTCCCCGTCGGTTCGGAGAATGCTATAGGAGTACTGCACGTCGACGTTGATGAACGTCCCTTCGTCTTCGTCGCTGTCGCGGCCCTCGTCGAGTCGGCGCTGGAACCCCGGCACGTCGAGGTCGGACTTCACGTCGAATGACCACCCGCGGTCCGATGGCGCGTAGCCGTCCCAGAGCCGAAGCGTCGGCGAGTAGACCGTCACATCGCCGTTTGCCGGAGCCACCTCGCGTTCGATTTCTCGGAGACCGATGCTCGTGTTTCGGTCGGCGGGAGCGATTGCGACAATGGCCCCGTCGTCTGCGAGAGCGTCGAGGTATTTCCGAACGACTGCGGCGGGGTCGTCCAGTTCGCTCAGGACGCTCCCGAAGAGCACGATATCGTACTCGCCCTCGGGGTCGAACGCCTCGGCCGTCTCGCGGTAGACGGTCGTCCGGAAGTTTCGGCGGGCCTCGCCGAGCATTCGTTCGAGCACGTCGGCGGAGGCGCTCGGTTCGAGCGCGTGATAGTCGACAACCGAGTCGTCCGGGAGGTAGTCGTGGAGACCGAGGGCGGGCCCGCCGGTTCCGGCACCGACATCGAGGATGCGAAGGGTACGCGAGAGCAGGTTACGCTCCGCGAGGTCGGAGAGGACGTAGCCCACGGCGGCGTAATAGTCGGGGAGATGGTAGATAGCGTAGCCGAGAGCGGCGTCTTCGTCGTACTCGACGGGGTTCCCTCGGTAGTAGTCCTCTTTCAGTTGCCGGACGCGCTGCCGAAGTCGGTCGCCCGAGTCGCCGACGTGCCAGTTCGCCCCATAGCGCTCGATGAGCATGTCTTCGAGGGCGAACGAGTAATCGTCAGGGAAGGCCGTCGGCGACCAGTTTTGGAAGGGAACGGGGTCGCCGCTCACGGGGACGAACGTCCCGTCGTCGCGCTCGAAGAGACCGAGGTCGGAGGCCTCCTCGCGGAGCGTCTGTTTCACCACCGCAGGGTGCGGTGCGCCTTCGATGTAGTCGGCTATCTCGTCGGGGTCGATGGGGCGAACGTTTCTGAGGTACTTCGCGTTGTCGCGGACGGCGTCTCTATCTATCATCAGTGAACTGTGGAGTGGTGGGATTTTCGAGGTGGAAATCGGGATTCGATTCGCCACTCGGCGGTAGTCTCACCCATCATTCGTCACTCGACAGGGTCGTGCTTGTCGGTCTCGTGTTCGTTCCCGTCTTTGCTGGTGTCGCTGCGAGCGACAGTCCGGTAGAGGTCGGCGAACGTTTCGGGGTCCGCCATTGCGAGGGCGCGGGCGGCGTCGGCAACGCGGTCAGTCCCGTCGCCGAACGAAGACTGAATGTCGGCATACACGCGTGGCGTGCCACCCGACACCGACGCGACGAGTTCGTCTAACGCGGCCGAAACCGGCGTGGCGAATTCGTCACGAACGTTGTCGGCGGCGAGGCCAAACGAGAGGACGGCGGCGTGGGCGGCGGCCTGAACTGTCTCCATCGCCCTGTCGTGTTCTTCCGGGGTCGTCTCGAAGACGTGGTTCCCGGCCGAATCGAGGTCCGCGAGAATCGCGTCGGTAAGCGGTCCAGACTCGTCGACGACCGCGGCGACGTTTCCGGGACCGTTTTGCGGCGCGAAAAGCGGGTGAAGACTGAGGCGTTCGTGACCGTCGAGGTGTTCACGCATGGCCGCTACTGGGGCGGCCATCGAGCCGGTTACGTCGCACATCACGTCTGTGGCGCGGTGCGCGTTTGCGTCGACGGCTTCGGTGGCGAGTCGCATCGGGACCGCGAGACACACCACGTCGAATTGCTCGTCGCCGTCCAGCGGGACGGCGCGACCGCCGAGGTCGTCGGCTGCAGCCGTCGCTCTTTCGGGGTCCGCATCGGCGAACGCGAGGTCGGCGTCGACCGTCCGGCCGAACCAACGACCCATTGCGCCCGCACCGACGATGAGCAGGTCCATCGATACGGAGTGGACGGTGACTGGCAAAAAGAGAATCGGTGCTGGCGGGTATGGCGAGAGCGGGCGATGCGGAATATCCGAATCGGGGGTTACTTTGTTGACAGACAGTCCACAAGCGCACGAGCTTAGATGCCCTCCACGTCAGACTCCGACGGCGAACGTCGAACTCGAAGGGACGTCCTCGCAGGACTCGGGTCGGCGGTCGTCGGTAGCCTTGCAGGATGTAGCGGACGGATTCCCGGGACCGGACCCGAACACGTCGGGGCCGAGACGACAGTCCAAGACGGACAGAATCCCGAGATTCGCTGGCGCTATCCGCGGCGAGAGGGGGACAAGGACGGAATCGGGTACGCGGCTGTAGAGGTAAAACGGGTGACTCGGCCCGAGGACCACTTTCCGACGCTGTCGCTACGGTTCAACTCGACCATCGGCGGGCTCGCCGCAAGCGACCCCTACGAGGGGTACCACCCCGATTGGTTCCGCTTTCGGTTCGAGCCACCGTCGTCGTACGAGGCAGCAGCGAGCTACGAAGCCCGTGTCGAGCCACCCGGGCAGTGGGACGGTTTCTCAGCGTACTACGACCTCGAAAGTACCGTCAAACAGACCGTAGTCGAACTCAAGAACGTCCAGACTCAAGGGACGATTTTCGTCCCGGTCGTGTTCGCGCCGTCGGCGAAGTCGATTCCCTCGTCGCTGTACTGTCGGTTCACCGTGCAGGCATCTCGCCCCGGGTTCGGTGGTAAGACAGTCCGCGCCAGCGGCGACGGAAACCTCCCGCTCGATGGGTTGGCTTCCCCAAACTGAGTCGCCGATGGCCTCGTCCGTACCGAGCCATTCACCGCAACCCCACAAACCGTGTTGAACGGAGTGTCGGTGTACGAAACGTCAAGTGGCCGATTGACAATGTGTCTCTATGGTATTCGATGATGTGGATTTCGAGGGCCGGACGGCCTTCATCACCGGAACGAGTCGCGGTATCGGCAAGCAGATTGCACTCGAACTGGCGGACCGCGGTGCCAACGTAGTTTCGACCGGGAAGACTGTCGAGGAGCGCGAGGACCTACCCGGGACCATCGTAGAGACGACGGAGGAAATCCGAAATCGCGGTGGCTCGTCTATCTGGTGTCAACTCGACGTGCGCGACGACGACTCCATACAGACCGCCATCGACGAGACGGTCGACGCCTTCGGCGGCATCGACTTCGTCGTCAACAACGCCGGCGCGATTCACATCGCGAACTTCGAGAACACGCCGCCGAAGCGCTTCGACCTCCTCATGGACGTGAACGCCCGCGGTTCCCACGCGCCCACTCACGCCGCGCTTCCGCATCTCCGCGACAGCGACCACGCGCACGTCGTCACGTTCTCAC
>NZ_JBZRPK010000382.1:0-3901 GCF_058382125.1 Haloferax sp. s1 | reverse complement strand
ACCCTACAGAATATAGAAAACGGCGGTACAAGCAGAATCTCATCAGACCCGGGGACGGCGTGTACGTGTTCGGGACTGTCAAGCCACGTGACAACCAGCACGGCTCCGACCCCGTCGACGAACTCGTCATCGAGCGGGTCGCTGACCACGACCCGCGGTCGGAACCGATGTTCCTGATCAGTGCTCGGACCCAGCAGGATCTGGTTCACTCACGGCGGTTCGCCCTCTGGCGACTCCCCGCTGGAATCATGTTGATAGTCGGTGGTATCGGGCTGTTGCTCGGTATGTTTGGACACACCATCGGTGTCTCGCTCCCCCTGGTACCGTAGGTCGACAGCAGACGTCCACGAAAGAGGGTGCAAGGCATCCCGACGACCCAACAGGGACACCCGTGGATTTTAATTCAAATCTGACAGAACTACAGGTGTTGGTCGAGGCGTTCGCGGCCGCCAGCGGCGAGGGTGGGCCGGCCAGGACCACGAGTACGCTCACGCTCGGCATGGCGAATCTGCACTTTCACAATCGAGTCCGATTCCCCGATATCAAATGACAGACGATACCCCAGACGACCCCGACGGCGAAGCACAACGAGCCCAGGAACTCCGAGAGACAGTCGATCCCACCACGGCGACGGACGACGAAATCGAGGCCCTGTGTGCGCTTCTCGACGGCCGCCGCGGGCGCTCGGACGCCCACGCAGCACTGTCGAAGATCTCGTCCCATCCTAACTGCACACGACGCGTCGCAGTGGCCCTCCAGCCGTACCTCGTCCACGAGACCAGACGAACACGGGACGAGGCCCTCGACATGCTGACGTGGACCGCACGGACGGACCCGGATGCGCTCGATACCACTGTCGAGTGGCTCTTGGAACACCTGGACACCGAGGACGAGCACATGCGTGACACCTCCGTGACAGCCCTCAGGAAACTCGCCGAGGCCGAGGCTGTCCTCCTTCGATCACACGTGGACGATCTCATTGGCTCTCTCGACGACGACGCTGTGCGGGCCAACGCGATCAGCCTGTTGTCGACGATTTCACACGCCTATCCAGAAGCGATCGCTCCTGCCAGGGACGAGTTGGTAGCACTGTCCGCGGACGAGACGATCGACGCCAGTGCGATTCCGTCGCCGCTCGGCACCGTCGCATTGGTACGGCCAGATATCATTGACCCTGTCGTCGAGATGCTGCGAGAGGAACTCGCTGCGGCGGAGCGAGATCAAGCGCGGATCGGGATTGGGAGTGCACTCGGCAGGATCGCTGTGGCATATCCCGAGGCGGCCCCGATGGTGGTCGAGGAACTGCTGACACTCGCCGAGACGGATCCTGACGACCGGTCCCCTGATATCGACCGTAGTGTCGTACTCAGTTTTCTCGGCGGCATCGGGGCCGCACACCCCGAGACGGTCGTTCCCGAACTGGACCGTCTCAGGGCACTCCTCGACGACGACAACCGACTGGTGCGCTCGTCCGCGGTGGAGACTCTCGGAAACATCGCAACCGTTCGGCCTGCTGCAGTCCGGCCGGCTATCGATGACATCGTGGCGAGATTCGACGACACCAGCGAGGATCTGCAATTCGACGTCGTGACGGCTCTCGGGAAGATCGCAGCAGCTGATCCCGAGATCGCGCCGCGCGTCGTCGCGAAGTTGCACGAATGGTTCGAAGGCGACACGGCAGAAGACGAAGCGGTCGGGAGCGACGCGACAGAATACGGGCTGTTCGACTTGACTGGCAGCGTCGAGGACGAGAATGCGGAGACTCACGACGACTTCGAGTGGCAACTCCAGGAGGACATCATCCGTGCCTACGGCCGAATCGGTGCTGCTACTCCCGACGCCCTCGATCCCGTGATGGACGAGATTCGGGCCTGTCTCGCCGACGAGGACCTCTCAGCAGAGGCTGCCGCTGCGCTCGGTGAGATCGGTGGCGTTCGTCCCGAGGCAGTGGCCCCTGCCGTCGAGGACCTCCGCGAGTTGCTTGCTGAGGGTCCCTACTGGAATCGGAAAGCGGCCGCCAGCGCGCTCGGAACGATTGGGGCCGCAGACCCCGAGGTGGCCGAACTCGTCGTCGACGATTTGCAGCGCCGTCTCGCGGACAGCAACTATCGTGTGCGCGCGGCGGCTGCCGAGGCACTTGGCACGATCGCCACAGTGGATTCGGACGTGGCCGCACGCGTCAGCGAGGAGGTACAGCCACTCCTCGACGACGATGAATGGAAGGCCCGTGCGGCAGCGCTCGAAGCACTCGGACAGATGGGTGCTGCGGATCGAGACACAGCCGAGCGTGTCGTCGACGATCTGCAGACCGGCCTTCGTGATACCGATTCGGACGTTCGGCCGTCGGCCGCGAACGCACTGGCTGCCATCGGCGTTGCCCAGCCAGCGCTCACTGTCACGGCCGTCGAAGCGCTCGAGTCTCGATTCGAGTGTGACGAGGAGTATCTCTTCGTCCGATCGACGATTGCCGAGGGATTGCAGGCGCTCACGGCCACTCACTCCGATGCTGTCACGGTGAGCGACGCCGAACTGCAGCGAGTCGCCGACGCTGACGTGGATTTGGTGGTGGAGTAGCTGCTGGTCTAAGAGAGTCAGTAGGCAGTCCGCTGGTGTGATATACTGTCGAATTTGATTGCGCTCGTCACGTGGATGGAAACAAGCCATTATCCTGTCGCTACCGCCACTTCGCCACGGGGCCGCCGACAGCTCGTCGCTCGATATCGACCTCGTGTTGCCAGAGCGTCTCGCTCCTGTGGCCGGGGTCGTGGGCCACCACCATTGTCACACCGAGATCGCCCCCGATACTCGGCGTCAACGTGTAGAGGTCACATCCTTCGGGCAGAGTGTACTCGAAGGCGTCCCGCTCGGTGCCATCACCCGCCAGAATCCGTATCGTCCCCTCGGCGGTCGCGGTGACGACCACGTCCGACCTCTCGGCGTATTCGGCGTGGAAGAGTCCCGGAAGCGTGACGGACACGGACTCACCCCCGTACTCCCACGAAAGCGTCGTCGTTTCGTCGTTGTAGCTGTCTTCGATGTGCATTCGAAGCCTCGTCTGTCTTTGTTCAGGTTCGAAGACACAGATGGTAACGGTGCCGGTGGTGAATCATTTACCTTCGAAGGTAGATATACTGTCAGGTGTTTCTCACACCGGTGGACTCGTCACCTGCTACGTCAGGTAGCCGCTCCAGACCTGTCTGTGTTGGGGGTGCTGCGAGCGGTCGCGTTCGTTGTACACCATGAACAGCCTGTCGTGTGTCGGGACGAGACGGTCAAGAACGGTGGGTGCTTACACCGTATTCGAAATGAATTTCCGCGTCATTACTGGCTGCTGTCTTTACTTGGTTTTCAGTCGGTTCAAGCCACGGTACAGAGACTTCGATACTGACGTATCGCGAGTGCCGGTCTCGCCGTCGAGGACAGTCAGACGCCACGTCCTCTGGTCTTCGAGGCGCTCGAAGTGTCGTGGTTCGACATTCCGGACTTCGTCGCTGCGGAGACCGTGAAGTGCGAGACCGAGAGCGATACGGCGCCGTGGTACTCGTCCTCAACGAGCGAGGAATCACCGTGGAGAACTTCCCATTAACCAAACCTATCGAATGTAATCCAGAATATCGAGTCCTGTTGAAGTCATCTCTTCACATCGAATTCAGTAAGACCACTCAGTCCTTTAGGTTCAAGTAACATAGCTGAGAACTATTCTGTGTGAGTATACTCTTTCAGCTCGCTGGGGTTGTAATTTCGATACTCGGAGTTGCATATGTCGCCAAACCAAGGCAGATATACCACTTCGGTCTTGATTTCTTACGCGACCCCCAATCGGAACCGTCTGAGCCCTCTGATATAATCATCTGGCTATACCGATTCATTGGGGTTTGTCTCGTCATTGTCGGCGTGTCAA
>NZ_JBZRPK010000383.1:0-3946 GCF_058382125.1 Haloferax sp. s1 | reverse complement strand
ATCCAGAGCGCCTAATCGAAGCGGCGAGGCGTTTCCACACTCCACTCTCTGGACCGTCCTAACCGTTCTACGAACATCCGACCCGAGAGAGCAATCTACGAGACAGAAGACAGACCAACGAAACCACTTACGTTTCTGACGCTGTGGCGTCGTCTTCGGGACGACACCAGTGCGGCAGTCGAACTGTCGCCGTCGTCCCCTCGTCCACGTCGAATTCGAGTTCCCCACCGAGGGAATTGACCGTCCAGCGGACCGCCCACAGACCGAGTCCGCTTCCATGCTGGAGTGGCGACTCGCTGCCGGTTTCGACGACCGACCGTTCGTAGTCGGGGACGCCGGGACCGTCGTCTTCGACGCAGATAACGAGGTCCGAACCAACGTCGCAGAGTGACACACGAACGGCCGGGTCGCCGTCGCCGTGTGCAAGCGCGTTCTCGACGAGTTCGCGGACGAGCAGTTTGGCCGCTGGCTCGCTTCCCGTGACAGGGAGCGCCTCGGGGGCGTCGATAGTCACCGTGCTGGCATCGAACTCCTCGTTGACCGTGGAGACAGCGGCTTGAACCGTCTCGACGGCGTCGAATCGGCTTCCCTCGTCGATACCGGCCATGACGCGTTCGACCGTTCGGGCCTTTTCGCCGAGCGAGAGCAACTCGTTCGACCGGGCTCGAATCGTGTCAGCGGCATCCCGTTGGTCCGGTGGGAGTCGGTCGGAGACCATATCGGCGTAGCCGATGACGACCGTCATATCGTTGCGAAGGTTGTGCCGAAGGACGCGGTTCAACACTTCGAGTCGCTGACGGCGGCGAACACGACCCGTCACGTCGGAGACGGTGACTGTCCGCCCGAGACGCCGCTCGTGTTGGTCCGTGACCGGCGAGACGGTGACTTCGTAGGTCCGGCGGCGACGGTCGACGGTCACGTCCACGAGTTGGCGGTCGTCGTCGAGGTCGACACCGGGAAGCACCGACGAAAGCGGGTCGAAAGCCACCGCTGCATCGAGGTCGAGAAGCGACGTCGCAGCCTTGTTGGCGTCGACGATGCGGTTCTCGCGGTCGAGGACGAGCACGCCCACAGCGACGTCGTCGATGGCGGCCCGACGACCCAATCGTCCGGTCGCAGGCGAGAGACCGAACAACTGGAACCGATAGAGAGCGTAGCCGAACGTCGCGCCCGTCACCGACAGCGCGACCGGCGTGAAGTTCACCATTCGGAGCGGGCCGAGTCCGAACGTGTGGGCGACGTGGGCGACGGTCGGCGCAGTTGACCCGATGGCGAGCGCAACCGCCTGCGAACGGTATCGAGAGAGCCGTTCGGCCAGCATCTCGACCACGAGGACGAGACCGGAACCGATGATGACGTAGCCGTACACGGCGTGGAGGTGATACCAGAGGCTCGGGTCGAACCGAACCGTCGCCGCGCCGAAAACTGGGTCGAGGTGGTAGTTCGTCCAGAGGAGTCCGTGGATTGGATTCGTCACGAGCGCGACGACGGTAATCGCCGGGAACAGGAGTAACCCGGCGACGAGGCGACGTGTGAGGAGTTCGCCGCGTCCAGTGTACGAAAGCGAGAAGGCGAACCACGCCGGGGCAATGATGGCCTGTGCGACCTCGATAGGGAGTTGAAACCAAAACCGGAGGGAGAGGTCGAACGTCGTGAGTGCGACGGCGTAGGAGGCCGCCCAGAGCGTCGCTGCAAACAGAAGCACAGACAGCGACTTCGACCCGGGTTCGGTCCCTTCGCGCCAGGCGACAGTCCCGATAGCACCGGAGACGAGTGCTGCGATAAGACAGAGAACTACAAGCGGTGAGACAGGAACGACCGAAGGCACGGGTAAACCTCTAACTCACCCGGCCTAACACTTGTGGGCCACATATTGAATTAACAACAAATAGTCATGAATCTCGGTTGTCAGGTTACTGTGAGAGTCCACTGAGTATGGAACGGTCCTCCCTTAGGAACGGTAGCGGTCGATGACGCGCTTTGCCGAGATGGCTTTCTCCTTCCAGCCGTAACCCGCATCGTAGACGTGGCGCTTCTTTTCGACGAGTTCGGCGGGCGTCGCCTCCTCGAATCCGCCGCGGTCCCACGCGCCGGTCTCGCGGAGCCAGTTGACGACGTTTTCGCGTGTCTCCGGCCACGACAGGCCGACCATCTCGTACCACGCAATCATGGCGAAGACGGCGTTGTCGTGACAGCCGGGGACGCTGCCGTACTGGTGGAGCGTCCGCATCGGTTCGTGCGTCGGTTCGGACACTTCCTCTCTGAACTCTTCAGCCGTGAGGAGACGGAGAACGCCCGACTTCGCTTCCGACACCCGTTCGTCGCGTTTGAGTCGACCGAGTGCTGCCTGTCGAAGCGGCCCCCACTCGCCGGGAATCTCGCGGCGAAGCGTCTCTTCGTCGCACGGCCCGCCGGTGAGAACCGAGACGATATCGACGTAGGCGTGTTCGACCTCCACCCACGGCGTTCCCTCGAACTGGCAGTCTGCGTCGTGGAGACTGGTCGTCGCACGACAGTCCGGACACGGGTAGTCGAAGTGCGGCACGTGAGAGGCTGAGGATGTAGTCCGTAATAGGTTGTGTGATGCGTCGTCGCCACGAGTGCCAACGCCACGCGCGCACCGGCGAATCCGTCGCGTTTATCGGGAGGCACCCGGAACGTGGCGGTATGCGGATGCGCCCGCTCCACGCTCGATACCCGTTCTTCGCCGCGGCCAGACAGGCGGTCGAATCGGCCGAGGTTGCGATTGCAACGCTCGTCACCGAGGACGCCCCGGCCGTCGAGCGTGGGGTAGAGCGCGTCGAACGCGCCCTCATGGAGGGCACCGTCGAAGCCGAGGACCCCTACGCGTGGGACACTCAGTCGGAACTCCTCTCGTACCCCATCTCTCGCATCATCGTCTCGCTCGTCGAGACGCCCGCGGCGGTGGACAAATACGCCCGCGCCGAGGCAGACACCGCCTACGAGCGCATGCTCGCCGACTTCGGAGCCGGTGACAACGATATCAACAGCGACGCGCGCGCCAGCCTCGACGACTTCCTTCGGGAGTTCGACCTGACCGACTCCGTTCGGGCCGAATCGACCGGAAACAGCCATCGTGCGCCCGAATACTACTGGGTCGATGTCGGTCCGTACCTCACCTACTGCGACACCGACTGGGGAGCCAACTGGCGACTCGTCAATCGCTCGCTCGCCGACGGGGCAGTTCGCGTCGCTCGCACAGAACTCTACGAACTGCTCAGAGAAGCAGTACGCCGCCGCGTCGCCGAGGGACTCCCCTTCACCGTCCGCGGCAGCGACGCGGGCGACCAACTCGCCGACGCGCTCAAGCCGCACGTCGAGCGCCTTCGAAACCTGCTTTCCGACCGCGGCGCTATCAACGTCGTCTACACGGACTCGGTCGACCCCGACCACTTCCCGCCGTGTGTCGAGGCGCTCTTGACGCGGGCGCAAGACGGCGAAGCCCTCCCGAACGAAGCCGCGTTTTCACTCGCGGCGTTCCTCGTCGGCGTCGGACTTAGCCCCGAAGAAGTCGGTGGCGTCGTCGGCGAGGCGAACGCCGAATCTCTCAAGAACCGCGCAACTATCCTTGCTGACTCCAGTGGGTCGCAGTACGCACCACCGACCTGCGAGACGATGCAGGCGTACGACCTCTGTGTGAACCGCGACGACCGCTGTGACACCATCTCGCACCCGATGAAATACTTCAAAACCGCGACGACCGATGCGGAATCGGCGGCCGCAGATGAAGCTACTGGCGGCGCGGACTGACAGTACGGGTATCAGTTTCCATCGATTCGGTTGAGACTGTGCTTCGACTGCAGAGCGCTGCCGCTCGGGAGAGCGGGAGACGTGGCGGCGAGAACGTCGCCGAAGGCGGGCTTAGGAGGAACGAGACAACCAAATGCCGATACCCGCCATCACGCGCACGAACGCCCCGATAGCG
>NZ_JBZRPK010000384.1:0-3956 GCF_058382125.1 Haloferax sp. s1 | reverse complement strand
GATAAGGGGTTTCGAGTTACCAAATATTTCCGAAACAGCGGTCAGCTGTCCCGAACGATGGACTTGAGTTCGCCGACGATTTCGGGGTTCCGGAGCGTCGAGGTGTCGCCGAACTCCTCACCGTTTGCGATGTTTTCGAGGAAGCGCCGCATAATCTTCCCCGACCGCGTCTTCGGGAGGTCAGGAGTGAAAACGATAGCATCCGGGGTAGCAATTCGGCCGATGCGCTCGCGAACGTGTGAGGAGATTCGTTCACGCATCTGCTCGTCACCCGAGATAGCTGCCTCAAGCGTGACGTAGGCGTGAACGCCATCCGTTTCGGCGTTGTCTACGCTGACGACGGCTGCCTCGACGACACCTTCGACATCGACGATGGCGCTTTCGATTTCCATGGTGCCGAGGCGGTGGCCGGAAACGTTTATCACGTCGTCGACCCGCCCGAGGACGGTGATATAGCCGTTCTCGTCTACCTTCGCACCGTCACCGGTGAAGTAGTTCCACCCGTTCACGTCGACCTTCGAGGTACCCTCGCGACCCCACCGACGTCCATGTCGAAGTGCCACCGGCATTCCCGGCCACGGGCGGGTGAGGACGAGATACCCCGCCTCGTTCGGTGGAACCTCCTTCCCACTCCCATCCACGATTTTCGCGTCGATGCCCGGGAGCGGCGGGCCGGCCGACCCCGGCTTCATGGCGTCGACGCCCGGGAGGGTCGTAATCATCATGCCGCCGGTCTCAGTCTGCCACCACGTATCGACAATCGGGCACTCCCCGTTGCCGATGTGCTTGTAGTACCATTCCCACGCGCGCGGGTTGATAGGTTCGCCAACCGTCCCGAGCAGGCGAAGACTCGACAGGTCGTGCCGTGCGGGATACTCCGCACCCCACTTCATGAACGCACGAATCGCCGTTGGAGCCGTGTAGAAGACGTCGACGGCGTTGTGCTCGATGAGATTCCAGATGCGGTCTTTCTCCGGGTAGTTAGGCGTCCCCTCGTACATAACGGTCGTGGCACCGACCGCTAACGGGCCGTAGACGACGTACGAATGACCGCTAATCCACCCGATGTTTGCCGTCGAGAGGTACGTGTCCTCGGGTTTGAGGTCCAACACCGTCTGCGACGTCCACGTCACGTGAGCGAGATAGCCGCCGGTGACATGTTCGACCCGTTTCGGCTCACCCGTGGTACCCGAGGTGTGGATGAGAAAGAGAACGTCATCGGCCGCCCGCTCGACTGGTGGAACCTCCGAACCGGCGTGTTCGCCGACCAGTTCGTCGTACGTGTGCTGATTCTCTCCGAGGTGTTCGGCCTCGTCGAGATGCTCGACGATGACCATCTCGTCGAGGTCGTGAGCGGCCTTGAGGCGGGCGTCGTCGGCCTTGCTCTTCAGGAAGATAGCGTTCCCCCGACGGTAGTACCCGTCGCAGGTGACGAGGTACTCCGAGTCCGCGCTCTCGAGTCGGGTTGCGAGTGCATCCGCCGACAGCCCCGCGAAGACGACTGAGTGTGGTGCGCCGATGCGGGCACACGCAAGCATGGCGATGGGCAACTCCGGAATCATCGGCATGTAGAGGGTCACCACGTCGTCCTCCTCGACGCCCTGCGCACGAAGTGCGGCCGCGAACTCGTTGACCTCGCGGTAGAGGTCCTGATACGTGTAGGTTCGCGTCTCGCCGAGGTGGCCTTCCCACTTGATGGCTACCCGGTTCTTCGCTCCGGTTTCGATGTGCCGGTCCAAACAGTTGTAGGAGGCGTTCAGCGTCCCCCCAGCGAACCACTCGAAGGGTGGCTCATCATTCGGGAGGACACACTCGTACGGTTCGCTCCAATCGATTGTCGCCGCCGCATGTTCCCAACAGTCCGGCCACGTGTCACTGAACTCACCATAGATAGACCCGTCGGAGACGGTGGCCTGCTCGACGAACGACGTGGGAGGGTCAATTCGCCCGTGCTCGGCCATCCTCGTTTCGAAGTCCGGTCCCCCACCGTTCGACATGCACAAATCCAATCGCCCTCAGGACAAAAAACGTTCGTACTCCGGAACGATAGTAGCGTTTGCAACTGGTGACACATCCGAGCGCACGACAGCGGTCGAGCGAATGTGCAATGATTTGCAAACACTACTAGAGGTGCCGTTCAACAGAAATTCGAGAGAGCTGCCGGCCGCAAGAAGCAAGCACCAATTGTCCAATTGGTATTATTCACTATCTCCCACAGGACACACGAGATACAAATCTCTGGACCGCACTGGCAGCCCATAGAACGGCCCTCCACCTCACGCTCAATACCAGTGATATCAGCACGCTCGGCGACCATCTCAAGATTGACCTAGAGGAAGTCGCCTATACGAGGTCTGTTCAAGAATGATGATTCGTTGTGTTGTTTATGAGAGATGACGGAGCAGCGCTTCAGTTACTTCCTCACGCTCATGATGCACCCAATGTGAAGCACCAGGAAACATCCGTAGCTGACTGTTTTCACAGTAGTCGGCGCTCTTTTTGGCCATTGAGGGGAGAAGTGCGATGTCACCTTCTCCCCAACAAATCAGTGTCGGCTGGGTAACGGTGTTTCGTGGTGGGCTTTCCGAACGACGGAACCCACGATACCAGTTTACCCTCGGACCAACGCCGGTGTGCCGCCAGGCCGCGTGATAGCGGTCAATCGTTTCTTCGTCGAACGTTCCAGGGTTTGAAGTTACTTCAAGAGAAGCAACCATATTGTCCATATCGTTCCGACTCAACGCCCATTCGGGTAGCTTCGGTAACTGATAGAACCATACGTACCAGCTTCGGGCAATCTGTTGGGGACTAGATCGTAAGACGTTTCGATACACCGTTGGATGCGGGACATTGAAGATTCCGAGTCGATCGACGATGGATGGATGACGGAGTGCTACGTGCCAAGCGACGAATCCACCGAAGTCGTGCCCAACTACGTGGGCCGATTCCCGGCCCTCGCTGTGAATCAATTCACATACGTCAGAGGATAGTTCTGAGACCCGATAGGAATCGATTCCATTGGGAGCTTCGCTCAAATTACAGCCCCGCTGGTCCGGTACGACCACACGGAAGCCGGCTTCGACGAGCGAAATGATCTGGTCGCGCCAGCCGTACCAGAAATCGGGATGCCCGTGCAGTAAGACGACCAGTGGAGCGTCGGGTTCGCCTGCGGTGACGACGTGTAACTGAACATTATTGACGGTGCGATAGGTAGATTCAACACGGGGATCAGCAAGCAACGATGCATCAGTATTCGGGTGAGTTTTTGTATCAGTCATCAGTATTAGTTTGGACCTATAATCTCTACTCTTTACTGCTTGGTCGCCTCGACAATTGCCATTCCCGCGGTGGGACCGACACTCTGGCGCTGGATGCCGGAAAAACCGGCCGTCTGAAGCCACGAGGAAACTTCGTCGTGTTCGTAGACGTCTGCCCCGAGCGTCGTGTGGTAGGTTAGTGCGACGAACCGCAAGCCTGCACGGCTGACTGGCGTCCGTCCGCTTCCCTCCCACTGGTCGAGTACGACTATCCGTCCGCCCGGAGCGAGCGCGTTCCTCACCCGCTCGAAGAGGGCGGTGTTCTCAGCGGGACTGTGCGCGTGGATGACGTTGAAAAGCAGGGCCAGGTCGTATCCCTCACCGAGGTCGTCGGTCCAGTAGTCGCCTGTCCGGGTATCCAGACGCCCGACTATCTCGTCGGGGATGTCGTCCTGCATTGCGTCGATAGCGTCCGGGAAGTCGAAGATAGTGGCGGAGAGGTCAGGATGTCGTCGGCATAATTCCATGGCGTACAATCCCCGCCCACCGCCGACATCCAGCCGGCCGCCCCGCCCCCCCGGAACGGGCATCCCGCCGACAACGTCCGCCACGAAGATCGACGCCGCCGCCCCGGAGCCCTCCTGTGCCGGCCCCCCGCGAGCGGGGTCCTCGGCGCACCACCCCTAGAAGGACGCGGCC
>NZ_JBZRPK010000385.1:0-3960 GCF_058382125.1 Haloferax sp. s1 | reverse complement strand
GCAAGCGTCGTGGCGTACCTCGCGACGCTGCTCTCGGAGCGCCGTGACGAACTCGACGACGAACTCGTCGGGCGCATCCGGTCGGCCATCACAGCAGGCATCTCAGGACTCGATAGCAGTCTCGAAGACGACGGACTTCCGATGGCCTGTCAGAACGCGTGGGAGAACATGAGCGGTCGGTTTACCCACACGGCCGCGACATTCTTACGAGCATATTCGACCGTCGCTACCGCACCCGTGAACGAAGAACTGCGCGAGCACGCGTCGACACAGGCGAAAACAGTCTACGACGGTCTCGACAAACTCTGGTCGAAAGAGCGGTCGGTGTACGCCCTCCGTCTTCACGGTGACGACAACGTAGACGACCGACTCGACTCGGCCACCTTCGCACTCGTTGACGCCATCGACGCCTACGCCGACATCGAGGAAATCGACTCGAAGACGGCCAATCGCCTCGTCAAGCACATGTCCGCGACCCTGAAGGGCCTGTATCGGAACCCTCGGGGCGACGTGGCCGGTCTCGTCCGCTTCGAGGACGACTACTGGCGCGCAGACGGACAGGAAGGCGAGAAGGTTTGGTCCGTCGCCACCGCGTGGGGAGCAAACGCCGCCGTGAAATTCGGCCTCCTCTGTGACCGCCTCGGCAAGGACGGCCGCCGGTTTATCGAGCGGGCGACGAACCTCTACGAACTGCTGCAACCCGACGGTCCGTTCTCGACAGGTGCGGACTATCTCGCCGAACAGGTGTTCGACGACGGCAGTTTCGACAGTGCTGCACCCCTCGGCTGGCCACACGCGATTCGGATGGAGACGACCGCGATTCTCGCCGAAATCGACGCGCTTCCGGCACCGAAGCCAGCACCGACTGGCCCGGAGAACCGGCCGCGTTGGACGACCGGCGAAAAGTACGGTATCGGAACGGTCGCCGACCACGATACCGACGACCCCTCGCGCATCTGGTTTACACTGACGGAAGGTGCACTCACCGAAGTTCGCTTCCCGCGGGTCGACCTGATGAATCTCAGGACGCTCGACTTCCTCGTCGTCGACGCCGACCCGAAATCCGAGTACACGGCCCGGACACACAACGAGACCCGTCGAGACGACCACGCCGATACGGTCGAACGACGGGTCGAAATCGTCGAAGACGATGCGCTCGTGTTCCGCCACATCATCACAGAAACGGGCGACGGTCGCGGTCACGAATGGGAACTCACCGTCGAGTACGCCATCGACCCCGAACACGACGCGATGCTCGCTGATGTGCAGTTCGAGGCACTCGACGACGGCGAGTACGAGCTGTACACCGTCGCCGACACGGCCCTCGCCAACACCGGCGCGAAGGACCGTGGACTCCGCCTCGGCGAACTCGGAAGTTACCACCTCGTCGCCCGCGACGCGGGAGCGTTCGACGCCAATGACGGAAACGAACCGCTTCTCATCGACCAGAACGGCCGTAAGTACAGCGTCGCTATCGCGCTCACCACCGCCGGTCGGTTCGAGTGGTCCACCGTCGGCGTCGCCGGTTCTCGATACCTTGCGGACTTTTTCTCCAAAGGGACGCTTCCGGCCCCACAAGAGCGCGTCGACGACGAGAACGTCGTCCTCGTCGGCCGTATCGGTACCGGCTCCGACCTCTCGGAGACGCTGGCGCTCGGCTTTGCCGAACACGCCGACACCGCCGCCGCACTCGGCGAGGCCGCCGGTGCACTGACTCGTGGCTACGAGACGGTTCGGTCGGCCTACACCGACTCGTGGGCCGACTTTCTCGCGGATAAGACGCTGCCCGATTCGGTCGCCAACGACGACGGCCTCGCCGCGCAGTACAAGACCTGTCTCATGAGTCTGCGCGCAGTCGAGGACAAGACCTACCTCGGCGCGGGTATCGCCTCACCGTCGGTTCCGTGGGGCGAAGTCGTCCCCGCCGAAGAGGCCAAAGGGTACGGTTACAACTTCGTCTGGTCGCGCGACCTCTATCAGGTCTTTACCGTCTTCGAGGCCGTCGGTGACATCGAGACGGCCATCGACGCGTTGGAATACATCTACACCTACCAGCAGGACGACCGTGGGTTCATCCCGCAGAACACCTACCTCAACGGGCGGACTCGCTGGGGCGGCGAGCAGATGGACAACATCTCGTTCCCGCAGGTGATGGCCTACATGCTCACCGAACACGGTGTCTCTTTCGACGACGTGGACTACGACTACGTCAACGTCAAGCGCTCTGCGGACTACGTCGCCCGGAACGGGCCGCCAACCGCACAGGAGCGCTGGGAGGAAGAAGCCGGCTACTCGCCGTCATCCATCGCCGCCGAAATCGCCGGACTCGGCTGTGCGGCCGCCATCGCACTCGACGAGGGTCACGAGGAAGACGCACTCGTCTGGTTAGCACTCGCAGACGACTGGGCCAAGCGTGTCGGCGACTGGACGGCAACCAGAACCGGGACCGACCGGAACACACACACCCCGTACTACGTCCGAATCACCCGCGACGGCGAACCCGACGCCGGACACCTTCGGACGCTCGCGAACAACGGGCCGACACTCGACGAACGCGAAATCATCGACGGCGGCTTCCTCGAACTGACGCGTCTGGGCATCAAACCCGCGGACGACGAGATTATCCGAAACTCGGTGAAGGAAGTCGACGAGACGATTCGCGTCGATACGCCGCACGGCCCGGCGTTTTACCGCTACAACGGCGACGGCTACGGCGAACGCGAACGCGACGAAGAAGGCGCACCGTGGTCCATCGACGCCAAAGGGAAGGGTCGACTCTGGCCCATCTTCACCGGCGAACGCGGCGAGTACGAACTCCTCGCGGGAACCGAAGAGGGTCCCCTCGAACCGTCGAACCTGCTTCGGACGATGGCTGCCTTCGCCAACTCCGGGCGGATGCTCGCCGAGCAGGTCTGGGACCGCGAACACTCGACGGCCTACAACTGGCAGTTCGGTGAGGGGACCGGCAGTGCGACGCCACTGGCGTGGTCGATGGCGCAGTTCGTCCGCCTCGCACACGGTATCGACGCTGGCGAACCCGTCGAAACGCCTGCATTCCTGCGCGAGCGCTACGTCGAGAGCGACCGACCGTCAGGTCCGACGCTCCGCGTGAGCACGCGTTTCAAAGGCGACAAACTCGTCGTCTCCGGACAGACCGACGCCGCCGTCGTCGCCGTGAAAACGCCGGGCGAGACGACGCTTGTCGAACCCGAAAACGACACGTTCGAAGTCGAAGTCGCAATCGAGTACGGCGAAAACCAAGTGACCGTCGCCGCCGCAACCGACACCGACCTGACGAAGGCCGGAACGACCGTCTCGCGGTTCACGCTCTAACCGGGGGCAACAGCCGAATTAGCTCGGCTCTCGGTCCGGTCACAGTCTTACTTTGGTTCAATAATCCCGCGTCGGTTCTCTTTCAATTCCGTCACGGTCTCAGTTCCGTCTCGGCCTCATTTCGGTTGAGGTGGCGAGTCGCTGACTCGCACGTCCTCAACCGTGTTCACACCATTGGTAACATTGGGTGTGAAAAATCGGGCGCTTCTCACTCTTGCGGAGAAAATTCCAACGTCAAAAAGGTGGTTCAGATCTGACATTCGATAGAACGTGCAAAATAGTTAATATGAATCTCGTCTAAGGTGTTAGTGCCGCGACACGTGTCGTGGCTGTGGACCAACACTCGGCCGCCATCTAGCAGCCAGCCCAAATTCCAGCATGGCCGGATGTTGCCCGTGTCCATCCGCGCGGTTCGTGCCTCGGGAGTTACCGTGCGGGCGAAGCCGCTCTCATGAGCGGCGGCTTTTCGACGATTAGGAAGCACCACCCCACACCGACGAGCGACAGCCTCAGCTCTCGCATTTTGATACCCTGCCAACACGACTTTTCTACCTCGACCCTAACGGAGGAGTATGCCAGTCTATCAGCGTCGAACCCGCGTCGCTGCCCCGCTCGAACGCGTCTGGG
>NZ_JBZRPK010000386.1:0-3967 GCF_058382125.1 Haloferax sp. s1 | reverse complement strand
CCCGCAGTTCGAGGAAGGCGAAGAGCGTGACGTAGGTGAGCGTCGTTACGAGTCCGACCAGCCACACCCGGACGACGAGACGGAGTCGAAGCGGGCGGAGCCAAAGCAGGACGAAACCCACCGCGCCCGCGAGTACGAACCCGAGCCACGACGGCGCGTCGAAGCCGAAAAGCGGTAAGAGGTTATCAAGCGGACCGAAAATCGGAAGCAGGCCGAAGAAGAGGAACGCCACGACGACGAAATCTCCGACCTGCCTGACAACCGAATCGAGAGAGGGCATTGGGGACGTTGTTGGAGGCGCGTTGTATCCGTCTTTCTCTCGTGAGGTCGGCAGGGAACAGCACGCTACTCCCGTGTTGGAAACCACACCTCCACCGTGTTGGAAACCCCGCCATTCGCGTGTGGAAAATCATCACGATTTCCCGCGTTCGACGCGTCACGACCCGATTCGGGAGGAACGAACTGGAGGGCTTTTCAACGCGGGGGCCGGACAACAGCATATGACTACACGGACACTTCGCTTGGCGACGCGAGGGTCGGCGCTCGCTCGCGCACAGGCCACGAGTGTACAGGAGGCGCTCGCAGGTCGCAAACTCGACGTCGAACTCGTCGAAGTCGAGACCACGGGCGACCTCATCCAGGACGAACTCATCCACCGACTCGGCAAGACGGGTGCGTTCGTCCACGCGCTCGACGAGCGCGTCCTCGACGGCGAGGTCGATATCGCGGTCCACTCGATGAAGGACATGCCGACCGAGAAGCCCCACGACCTCGTGGTCGCGGGCGTCCCCGAGCGCGCTCCCGCCGGCGACGTGCTCATCACGGCCGAGGGCCACGACATCGACGAACTTCCCGAAGGAGCCGTCGTCGGCACCTCGTCGCTCCGCCGGCAGGCCCAACTGCTCAACTACCGCGACGACATCGAAGTCGAACCGCTCCGCGGTAACATCGACACCCGCATCGAGAAACTGCTCGCCACGCACCTCCAGCGCGAGCACGAAGCTCGCGTCGAAAACGACAAGGAACGACAGGGCAAGCGCGGCAAGACCGACCACGAAGCGGAGTTCGACGAGAGCGCAGACGAGTGGTTCGACGGACTCACCGAACTCGAACGACAGGCGATGGAACGCAAGGTCGAAACCGAATACGACGCCATCGTCCTCGCCGAGGCCGGACTGAAGCGCAGCGGTCTCGACAAGAAAATCAACTACGAGCGACTTCCCCGGACGGATTTCGTCCCCGCACCCGGTCAGGGTGCGATTGCGGTGACCGCATCCGACTCCGAAGTCATCGACCTCGTCAAGGACAAACTCGACCACCCTCGGAGCCGCGTCGAGACCACCGTCGAGCGAACCATCCTCGCCGAACTCGGCGGCGGCTGTATCGCACCGGTCGGCGTCCACGCCCTCCTGCAGGGCGAACACGTCCACGTCGATGTACACGTGCTCGCAACCGACGGCTCGGAGTCCATCAAGACGTCCCGCGACCTGCCGGTTGGGAACCACGCAAACGCCGCCCGCGACTTCGCGGCCGCCCTCCGCGACCGCGGTGCAGGACAGTTAGTCGAAGCCGCCCGGGAAGAGGCCGAGGAGGAGTAAGATGACAGTGGAGGACGAGCAGACGGCAGTAGATGAATCGACAGATGACGCGACCGTCGGAACGGTCCACCTCGTCGGCAGCGGACCGGGTGACCCGGAACTGCTGACGATGAAGGCTGCCCGCCTCATCGACGAGGCGGACGTAGTCCTCCACGACAAGCTTCCCGGCCCGGAGATTCTGCAGATGATTCCGGCCGAAAAGCGCGAAGACGTGGGCAAGCGGGCCGGCGGCGAGTGGACGCCGCAGGAGTACACGAACAACCGGATGGTCGAACTCGCCCGCGAAGGCAAGGAAATCGTCCGCCTGAAGGGCGGCGACCCGTTCGTCTTCGGCCGCGGCGGCGAGGAGATGGAACATCTCGCCGAAAACGGAATCCCGTTCGACATCGTGCCGGGAATCACCTCGGCCGTCGCCGGTCCCGGGTCGGCGGGCATCCCCGTCACCCACCGCGACCACGTCTCGTCGGTCTCGTTCGTCACAGGCCACGAGGACCCGACAAAGGACGAGTCTGCAGTGGACTGGGAAGCACTCGCCGCGACCGGGGGGACGCTCGTCGTCCTCATGGGTGTCGGGAAACTTCCCCTCTACACCGCCGAACTTCGCGATGCGGGAATGGATGGCGACATGCCAGTCGCACTCATCGAACGGGCGACGTGGCCCGATATGCGAGTCGCAACCGGCACGCTCGACACTATCGTCGACGTGCGCGACGAGGGCGAGATTGAGCCACCCGCAATCACCGTCATCGGCGAGGTGGCTGCGACCCGCGACCGCGTGAAGGAGTTCCTCCTCGGTGGCGGCGCTGACGCCATCACCGAACGGATTACAACCGGCGGCGACGTGGAGGAGACCGAATGAGCCAACAAGTCCGCGCGGCCGTCTTCCGACCGGCCGACGACCGAATCGACCGCGCCGTCGAACTCCTCGAATCGCTCGGCGCGACGCCGGTTCCGGACCCGATGCTCGCGGTCGAGCCGACGGATGCGATGCCCGAAGATGGCGACTACGTCATCCTCACGAGCAAGACGGGCGTCGAACTCCTCGACGAGGCTGGCTGGGAACCCGGCGGCTCGGTCCTCTGCTGTATCGGACCTGCGACTGCTGATGCGGCCCGCGGCGCAGGCTGGATAGTCGACCGCGTCCCGGAAGAGTACACCTCGCTCGGACTGGTCGAACACCTCGCTCCCGACGTTGACGGCGCGACAGTCGAAGTCGCTCGGAGCGACCACGGCAGTCAGGAACTCATCGACGGTCTGCGCGAAGCGGGTGCGGAGGTCCACGAGACGGTCCTCTATCGACTCACCCGCCCCAACGGGTCTGGGAAAGCCGCCGAGATGGCTGCCACGGGCAACCTCGAAGCCGCACTCTTCACCTCGTCGCTCACGGTCGAACACCTGCTCGACGCCGCCGAAGAACGGGGTATCCGCGAGAAGGTTATCGCCGGTCTGAACGACGCCATCGTCGGTGCAATCGGTCCGCCGACCCGCGAAACGGCGGAATCACACGGTATCGACGTGACCGTCGTCCCCGACGAAGCGACGTTCGAAGCGCTCGCCTGCGACGTGGTCGAGACGGCCGCGCCGACGTACCACGAGTGACGGGAGACGGCGGAAGCGGGACGGTTTCAGGCACGACCGACGCGAGCTCGACCGATGCGGGTTCGATAGACAGGTCGTGGCAGGCCGTGGGCGCGGTTGCCGGATGGCAGACCGCAGCGAGTCTCTGTTACTACACGATTTTCGCCGCGACCGGGTTGATTCGAACGGAGTTCGGACTCTCCGAGTCGCTGGTCGGCGTTTTCGTGACCGCCGGGTTACTCGGCTACACGCTCGTCTTGTTCCCGAGCGGCGCGGCTGTCGATGGCTACGGCGAAAAACCGGTGATGGTCGTCGGCCTCCTCGCGCTGGCCGTCGCCCTCGTCAGTGTCACGCTTTCCACACCGTCGTACGCGCTGTTGTTGGTGACGGCGGCGCTCCTCGGTGGAGCCTACTCGACCGCGATGCCCGCCTCGAATCGTGGCATCGTCGCGGCCGCGCCCGCCGGGAGCAAGAATCTCGCAATGGGCCTGAAACAGGTCGGCGTCACCGTCGGCAGCGGAGCCTCGTCGCTCATCATCACTGGTATCGCCGTCGTCGCCGCGTGGCAGGTCGGCTTCTGGCTCATCGCCGCCGTCGCGCTCGGCTACGCGCTCGTCTTCGCTGCTCGCTACGACGGAAACCCCGGAACCGGCCGCCTCGAACGCCCGAGACTCGATGGACTGCGCGACAACCGGGCCTACGTCGCGCTCGTCGCCGCCGCTCTCTTCATCGGCGCGTCCATCTTCTCGGTGCTCGGCTCCACCGTTCTCTACGCGCCGGGCGGGGTCAAG
>NZ_JBZRPK010000387.1:0-3970 GCF_058382125.1 Haloferax sp. s1 | reverse complement strand
CCGTGCGACGGCCGCGGGACGGGACGAGCGAGTGCTTCGAGCGCGGCGAGCCGGACATGGCTCCCGACGGGAAGTAGCTCGAACGTGGTATCGTGGACGCTCACGGCTATATGTCGGAGTGCTTCACGAGCGCGGCCGAGTTCCTCGTGGAGATTCCGGAGTCGCTCGCTCCCCACGGCTTTCTCGTCGAACCGATGAGCAACGCCGAAAAGGCGATTCAACACGCGTTCGCGACGCGGTCGGCGTTTACGTGGGAACCGGAGTCGGCGCTCGTCCTCGGGAACGGCCCGCTCGGACTGTTGACGCTAGCGCGACTCGCTCGCGACGTAGACGACCTCTACTGTCTGGGGCGGCGAGACCGACCGGACCCGAGCATCGACATCATCGAAAAACTCGGAGCGACCTACGTTGATTCGCGGGAGACACCGGTACCAGAGATTCCAACCGAATACGGACACGTCGACATCGCCATCGAGGCCACCGGGTACGCGAAACACGCGTTCGAGGTTCTCGATGCGCTCGCACCGAACGGCGTGGGAGCACTCCTTGGCGTTCCGAGCGACTGGGAGTTCGAAATCGACGGTGGGCGACTCCATCGCGAGATGGTGCTGCAAAACAAGGCGCTCGTCGGGAGCGTCAACTCTCACATCCCGCACTTCGAGATGGCTATCGATACCGTATCGTCGCTTCCGGACTGGTTCATCGACGACGTGGTTACCGAAATTGTTCCGGCAGCGGACCCGTCGGCCGCCTTCGAGCGAAACAAAGAACAGATCAAGACAGCCGTCGAGTTCGTCCCCCCGTCGGAACGGTAACCGCAAGCGACCGCAGACTCAGAGCAACTCTTTGGTCCGTCGAACCGTTCCGAGCACCATCCCGGGAATGTTTTCTTCGAGTCGTTTGCTACTCAAGCGGTCGGCATGGCCGACGACGTACACAGCGGCTACCTCGTTGTCGTGTTCGAAAGCGACCGCAACCCCGTTTTGGTCAGGGTGTTGCTCTCCTCGCTCGATGGCGATGCCGCGCTCGCGGACGTTCGTCAACTCATCTGCGAGCACGCCCGGGTCTGTAATGGTGTTGTCCGTGCGCGCGGGGAGACCGACAGCGTCGACAACGTGGTCGACCTGCTCGTCCGTGAGGTGCGCGAGTATCGCTTTCCCCGGCGCGGTACAGTGGAGGTGTTGGTCGATTTCGACCGTCTCCGAACGGTCGCTGGTCGATTGGTAGAGATTGACGCCGTAGGAACCCTGTTTGACGAGAAGTCCCGTCGTTTCGTTTGTCGTCTCGGCGAGTTGGTCGATGAGTTCGTTCGAGGCGCGGTACAACGGAGAGCGCCCCCGAATACGCGTTCCGAACAACACGAACCGATACGACAGCGCATATTCCACGCCGACTTTTCTGACGTATCCGAGTTCGCGTAGCGTTGCGAGATGCTTGTAGGTCGTGCTCCGCGTGAATCCGAGTTCCTCAGCGAGGTCCGAGACGCGGACCGGCCCATCACGGTCCGCCATCTCCTCGATGAGGGCGAACGTTTTTTTCGGCGCGGAGAGCGTCGGTACCTGGCTCCGGTCTGTCATATCACGAGGTCGGAGAAGAGCGGTTTAACGGTTTCGTGGCGGACCGGCGAGAAAACAGCAGGACGACTACCAGTCAGTGATACTCCCGTCTTCGTTCCGCCACGTCGGGTTGTGCCACTCGACGTGAGCGCCCGAGCGTGCTTCGACGGTTTCCTCGTCGATTGAGATACCGAGCCCCGGCTCATCGAGCGTGTCGAGGTAGCCATCTTTGAAGCTGAAGACGCTCGTGTCTTCGAGGTAGTCGTATGCGGGGCCGCGGTCGGGTGAGTGAATGTCGAACCCGTTGTCTTGGACGACGAGGTTCGGAATGTGCGTATCGACCTGTAGCGAGGCCGCGAGTGCAATCGGGCCGAGCGGACAGTTCGGAGCGATTCCGACATCGTACGCTTCGGCCATGGTTGCGAGTTTGACCATCTCGGAGATACCGCCTGCGTGGGAGACGACTGGCTGAATCAGGTCGATAGCGCCTCCGCCAAAGAGCTGTTTGAAGTCCCACCGCGAGTAGAGTCGTTCGCCTGTCGCGATTGGGATTTGCGACTGGGTGGCGATTTCCGGGAGATATTCGACGTTCTCCGGAAGTACTGGTTCTTCGACGAACATGAGGTCCAGGTCGGAGAGCCGAGTAGTGAGCATCTTCGCCATCGACTTCGAGACACGGCCGCGGAAGTCGACGCCGATGTCGACCGTGTTGTCGACCGCCTCTCTGACCTTCCGAATTCGGTCGACGACCTGCTCTATCGAGGCGGCCGTTTCGATGTGCCGCGTCTGGTTCGTCGCGTCCATCTTGAGTGCGGTGTAGCCGGTGTCGACGAGTCGATGGGCCTCCTCGATGACATCGTCAGGACGGTCACCACCGACCCACTGATACACTCTGATTTTGTCTCGGCTCTTGCCACCGAGGAGTTCGTAGACGGGAGCGTCGTAGTGCTTTCCTTTGATGTCCCACAGCGCCTGATTGATGCCCGCGATTGCGCTCATAAGAATCGGCCCGCCACGGTAGAACCCGCTTCGATACAGCGCTTGCCAGTGGTCTTCGATTCGAAGCGGGTTCTTGCCGACGAGGTAGCCGTCAAGCATCTCCGAGACAGCCGTCTTCACCGTTTTTGCTCGCCCTTCGACGATTGGCTCTCCCCATCCAACGAGCCCCTCATCGGTCTCTATCTTGAGGAATAACCAGCGCGGAGGGAGTTCGTAGAGGTCGTACCCGGTGATTTTCATAGCGCGGTATTTCGACCAGGGTGTAATAACTTGTCGTGGTGGCGGCGCAGTTGGCCGATTATCCGTCACGTGGTGTGTCGTCAACTCATGTAACACGGCCACACATAACAATGAATTATAAATAGTGTCATTTCTATAGTGGTATTGTCTCATGGAAGACGCTAGTACGCGCAATCTGTCGCGGAGACAGCTTCTCGCAGGTGCCGGAGCGGCAACGGCAACTGGCCTGACGGGTTGTCTCGGGCAGTTTGGCAACAAGACGAAACAGAGTAGTAACGACGTAACCCTCCAAGCCCGGCACTTCGCAACTCCCGGCGTCGAGAAGTTCTACGAGAAACACGCCGCGAAGTTCGAAGAAGAAACGGGCATCGCCGTCGAAGTCGAGACGATGGGCTGGGGCAACGCGAAGCAAAAACAACTCAACAGCATCACCAGCCGCGACGGTCCGGATATCGAAGAAATCGCATCGACGTGGATGCCACAACAAGTGCAGTCGGACGCATGGATGGACCTTGGTGAACTCGGGATCAGCCTCGACGGCGTCTACGACCAGCCGACGAACGTCGCAAACTACGATGGCATTACCACCGGCTTCCCGTGGTTCTGGGGTCCTCGCGGACACTTGGTCCATCAGGGCATGCTCGACGAAGCCGGAATCAGTGACCAACCGACGTCGTGGGACCAACTCGTCGAACAGAGCAAGCAGTTCAAAGAGACGTTCCCCGAAAAGCATCTGTTCGGGCTGCCGGGGGCGAACAACTGGGCAGTTACCCAGTTTTACGCCATGTTCGTCTGGCAGGCCGGCGGGAGCCTTCTCTCCGACGACAAATCGGAAGCGGTGTTCAACAGCGAAAGCGCCGTCAAAGCACTCAACTTCTACAAAGACCTCGCGACGGAATATGAGGTCGCCCCGAAGGCGTCCGCCGAGTGGGACGGTCCCGCCCGCGACAGTGCCTTCATCAACAAGCGCATCGCGGGAACGTGGAGTGCACTCAACACAGTCGATAAGGTCGTCTCCGAAGGGGACGCAACCCGCGACTCGATGGCAGTGTACAAACCGCCTGCGGGCCCGAACGGGCAGACCGCAACGTCCTACAGGGTCATCCTCGCCGGTATCCACCCGTGGAGGGCATATCCCGACGCAGCTGCCCAGCGGCTCAAGTACCTGATGAGAA
>NZ_JBZRPK010000388.1:0-3973 GCF_058382125.1 Haloferax sp. s1 | reverse complement strand
GTCGAAGTTCGTCGGCGCGTCCTCAACGCACACGAGGGGCTTGCAGACTCGCTTTCGTCCGACGAAACGGTGCTCGTCGTCACACACGGCGCGCCGATTCGGCTCTCACTCGGCGAGATAAAAGGACTCGATATCGTCGAGGCGATGCTGTCGCAATCCCTCGACAATGGCAGTCTGTGCGAAGTCGAAGTCGAAGCCGTCGAGGACGACGAACCACGTATCCACGTCGTCGCAGAAAACGAGACGCGCTTTCTCACAGTATAACGCGGCCGACTATCTCTGGGTCGGGTCGACTATCTCTGGGTCGGGTCGGCTACCTCCGGGTCGGGCCGGCTACCTCCGGGCCGGGCCGACTATTTCCGCGTTGGGTAGTCCTGCGCGAACACGTCGTCGACGAGGAAGTCCCCGTCTCCGTCGTCTGCCGCACCCTCTTCTGCTGTGTCGTCCTCCGCGGCGGGGCTGACGCTCCCGGTTCGGTAGCCGTGCAGGTCGAGGGTCACGTGGTCGAAGCCGGCGTCTTTCAGGTGGTCACGAGCGGCGCGGACGAAGTCGGCGTCGAGGGCATAGTCCAACTCCTCCGGCGCGACTTCGATTCGGGCAAGCCCGTCGTGGTCGCGGACGCGGAACTGTTCGAAGCCCCACGTCCGGAGAATCGTCTCGGCGCGTTCGACCCGCGAGAGCCGTTCTTCAGTAACTTCGAGACCGGTCGGGATGCGAGAGGAGAGACAGGCCATCGACGGTTTGTCGGCGACAGAGAGGCCGTACTCGTCGGCGATTGCGCGAACCTCGCCTTTCGTGATGTCGTGTGCGAGAAGCGGCGAGAAGACTTCTAACTCCTCGACGGCACGGAGTCCGGGTCGGTGTCCCTCGCCAGGGTCTGAGGCGTTCGTCCCGTCACAGACCGTCTCGATGCCGCGCTCGCGGGCGGCGTCGTACATCCGCCCGAGGCGCATCGTCCGGCAGTGATAACAGCGGTCGTCGTCGTTGACGACGAAGTCCGGATTATCGAGTTCGGAGAATTCGACGGTCACGAATTCGATGCCGATTTCGTCGGCGACGCGCTTTGCATCCGCCAACTCGGCTTCGGGGAGGGTTTCGCTTTTCGCGGTACAGGCGACCGCCTTCTCGCCGAGTGCGTCGTGGGCGAGTGCGGCGACCACACTGGAGTCCACGCCGCCGGAGAAGGCGACGAGGACGCTCTCGCGTTCCGCGAGTTCCGCGCGTACTGCGTCAGCCTTCGCCGCGACGTCTCGCTCGCTCATGGCCTCCCTTTCCGGTGGACGGTCAAAAGCCCCTCGTCCCCGGCCCGAACAACCGCGAAGGGCCGACTGCGGCGCGCTTCCAGCTTTCGCACACCACGTCGTCCCGCAGTTTCCACCCCGCGACTTTTTGTCCTATGCCGCGATAGGTCCGGCCGAATGGACTTCGAGACCATCCCGGGCGTCGGTGAGAAAACCGCTGCAGCGCTCGCGGAACTCGACGACGCCGAACGGGCGCTTACCGACGGCGACGTGGCGGCGCTCGCGCGAGCGCCGGGACTCACGGAAGGGAGAGCGGCGGCCATCGCGCGCGGTGCGATTCGACGGGGCCACGACGACCCCGGCGGGTTCCTCGCGACCGACCGCGCCTCGGAGATTTACCGCGACGCACTCGGTCTCCTCCAAGCCCGAACCGTCACTACCTACGCCGAAAAGCGACTGGAGACGCTCTTTCCGACCGGGTCGGCCTCGCGTATCGAGGAAGTTCGGGCGTTCGCCACCGCTGCGACCGACCTCGAACCCGACCCCGACGTGCTCGCGGCGCTTTCGGGCGTCGAATCGCTTTCGGACCCGAAGCCGCGTCGTATCCGCGAGCGATGTATCGCGACCGCCGACGCGGAACGGTACGCCGCGGCCAAGGAGGCGTTTCCCGAACTCTCTATCGAGGTCGTCGAAAACGCCCGAGACATCAGCGAACTCGCGCGGTCGTACTCGACGGTCGTCGTCCTCGACGAGTCGTTCGCCGGTATCGACGTCGAAGGCGACGTGCGCGTTCTCCCCGACGCCGCCGACCGTACTGACGAAGTTGTCCCCGAGCGATTGCTCGCGTTCTTCGCCGAGAACCGCGAGGCGCTCGAAGCGGCCGCCGAGGTCCACGAAGTCGCGGCTATCGACCCGCCGTGCGACGTGACTGCACTCCGAGACGCACTGTCCCGACTCGACGACGACGGAACCATCGTCGGCGACGACGAACTCGTCCGGCTCTCCAATGCCGTCGATGACATCGACACAGCCGTCTCAACAGCCGAATCGGTCGCTAACGACCACCTTCGCGACGTGATTCGCGAGCGCGACGTGACCATCGAGGGAACCGACTTCCTTTCTCTCGTCGAGCAGGGCGCTCGCGTCGACTCGTTGCTCTCGCGGGAACTCGAAGACGAGTTCGACGAGGCGCTCGCGGCCGCCCGTGACCACTTCGTCGACGCTCTCTCGCTCCGGCCGAGCGAGGCCGCCCTCACGGAGCGTATCTTTCCCGAAGACCCGTCGTTCCCGCTCGGTCACGACGAGGACGCGGTTGGCCGCCTTCGAACCGAACTGAAGGCCGCCCGCGACCGTCGCGCCGCGAAGCTGAAAGCCGACCTCGCCTCGGACCTCGGCGACCTCAGAGAGCCGGTCGAGACGCTAGTCCGCGACGCCCTCGAACTCGACGTTCGACTCGCAGTCTCCCGGTTCGCCCGCGACTTCGACTGCGTCTTCCCCGAGTTCACCGGGCACGCGGGCGACGACGGTCCCGGTACCTTCACCATCGAGACCGGCCGCTCGCCGCTTTTAGACGTGGATTTCGAGGACGTTGACCCCGTCAATTACGAGGTTTCGGGCGTCACGCTTCTCTCGGGCGTCAACAGCGGGGGGAAGACATCGACGCTCGACCTCGTGGGTCTCGTGGTTGTCCTCGCCCACATGGGACTGCCCGTTCCCGCCGAATCGGTCCAACTCTCGCGATTCTCCGAACTTCACTACTACGCCAAGTCGCAGGGGACACTCGACGCCGGAGCCTTCGAGAGCACGCTCCGCGACTTCGCCGCGCTCACCGACGGCGCGGCCGACCGACTCGTCCTCGTCGACGAGTTAGAGAGCATCACCGAACCCGGCGCGTCGGCGAAGATTATCGCCGGTATCCTCGAAGAACTCGCCGAGCAGGGCGCGGCCGCCGTGTTCGTCTCGCACCTCGCGGGCGGCATCCGCGAGGCCGCGGACGTTGCGGTCGCAGTCGACGGTATCGAAGCCGTCGGTCTCGAAAACGGCGAACTCGTCGTGAACCGCTCACCCGTCAAGGACCGCCTCGCGCGGTCGACACCCGAGTTGATTGTCGAGAAGTTGGCCGGAGAGAGCGAGACGAGTTTCTACGGGCGATTACTGGAAAAGCTCTAAAATCTGCGCTCAATCCTCAGTCCGCCACTTCTCCCGAAGCAACCCGTACCGAATCAAATCACGGTGCGCGCCATCGACGTACATGAGTTTCCGCTGTCGACCCTCTTCGACGAACCCGAGCGACTCCAAAAGGCCGCGAGAGGCGTCGTTGAAGTCGAACACGCCCGCGCCGACCGCGGGTGTATCGTGGGTCCGAAAGACGTAGTCGATGACGAGCGAGACGGCCTCTTTTCCGTAGCCTTCGCCGTGGACCTCCGGAATCAGCCAGTAGCCGAGTTCCGGGCGCTTGTAGTGCGCGTCGGCGACGCTCACCTGTCCAATTCTCGTGATGTCGGCCTCGTCGGGTTCGACTGCGTCGGCCTCGTCGGGTTCGACTGCGTCGGCCTCGTCGGATTCGAGACAGACGAGAAACTGGTCGGGGGCGTTTCGCTCGTCGGATATCTCGTACTGCTCGCGGTTCATGACCGGATTGCCGAGCGTGTACCGGAGTTCGGGATTCGCGGCCGCACGCTGGATAAACGGGATGTCTTCGGTTTCGACGGTTCGGAGGGTCACTCGCTCGC
>NZ_JBZRPK010000389.1:3450-3986 GCF_058382125.1 Haloferax sp. s1 | reverse complement strand
GGGGCGACGAGGACGATAATCGAACCGAGGACGAGGTTCACGAGGAGCCAGTAGCCCGAAAACACCCAATTCGGAATCGTCGGCCCTTCAAACTGGCCGAACTCGACTGGGACACCCGCGATTGGCGGGGAGTCGATTCCGACGTTGTCGACCTCCGTCACGCCGCCATCGACGACGGCCGCGGAGTCGATAGCTGTGCTCTCCGCATTGTATTTGAGCGACCCGCCGACGCGAGTGTTCGGACCGACAACGAGGTCTTCAGCGCCGACTCTCACATCACCGCCAACTGCACCGTCGAGTCTGACGTTGCCACCGGCGGCCTCCAACGACCCATCGATAGTGGCGGAGGCTCCCCCGCAAAACCCGCCCCCGGAGAGGGCCACGGCGCCCCCGCCCGGTCCTTTTCTAACCACCGCGGCCGCGGCGCCCTCTTGCGCCCCCGGAAACACTCCCACTCCCCCCCCCAGGACCGTCCCCCCGGGGGGTGCCTCCGTTTCCACCGCCGTACCCGGGCGTAAGCACCGGCCCCCCCCTGC
>NZ_JBZRPK010000389.1:0-3440 GCF_058382125.1 Haloferax sp. s1 | reverse complement strand
CGCACGAAACCCGCGCCCGCGGAGAGGCTCACGTCGCCACCGACTGTTCCTTCGATAGTCACGGAGCCTGCGACGCCTTCGAGCGTCCCGGTAATCTCGCCAGTCTCCGTCACGAGGACCGTCCCCGCGGTGGTCTCTACGTTGCCATCGACCGTTCCGGCGATGACGACCGTCCCGCCGATTGCTTCGAGGTCGCCGGTGAAAGTTTCTCCTTCCTCGACGACGACGGTACCGCCGGCTGACGGCCCTTGCTGTGCGGTCGCGACGCCTGCGAGCGAGCCGACGACGAGAACCGCCAACAGGAGTGCAACCAATTGTTTGGATGTGAACATCGGAATCACCGAGGCTTAGCCTCGGTTTACTGATACGATGCGCCGGAGTATAAACATCGAGTGACACTTTCAGTATCGGAGAATCAGCCTCGTCAGTGGAAGACCGAGGGCAGTGTCGAAACCATCCGGTTCGTCCACCTTTTTGCTGATTGCCGGAGACGGTTCGCGCATGGAGTACACGACGCTCGGGAACACCGGCATGGAGGTCTCCCGCATCTGTCTCGGCTGTATGAGTTTCGGCACCTCCGACTGGCGCGAGTGGGTCTTAGACGAGGAGGCAGGCCTCGAACTGGTCGACCGCGCAATCGACCTCGGTATCAACTTCTTCGACACCGCGAACATGTATTCGAACGGCGAGTCGGAGCGCATTCTCGGAAAGGCGCTGGAGGGCCGCCGCGACGAGAACGTCGTCGCCTCGAAGGTGTACTTCCAGATGGACGAAAACGACCCGAACTCGGGCGGTCTCTCCCGGAAGGCCATCGAGCAGGAACTCGACAACTCCCTCGACCGCCTCGGGATGGAGACGCTCGACCTGCTCCAGATTCACCGCTGGGACGACGACACCCCTATCGAGACGACGATGCGCGCCCTCGACGACGCGATTCGGCGGGAGAAAACCCGGTATATCGGCGCGTCGTCGATGTGGGCACACCAGTTCGCCGAAGCGCAGTACACGGCCGACTCGCTCGGTCTCGACCGCTTCGCCACGATGCAGAACCACTACAACCTGCTCTACCGCGAGGAAGAACGCGAGATGCTACCCCTCTGTTCGAAACAGGGCGTCGGCGTCATGCCGTGGTCGCCGCTGGCCCGCGGCTACCTCACCCGCCCGCACGAGGAGTTCGAGGCGACGACCCGCGGCGAGACCGACGAACTCGCCAAGGACCACCCGTACTTCGAAGGCGGCGGCCGCGAAGTGAACGAACGCGTGCAGGAACTCGCCGCCGAAAAGGACGTGAAGATGGCGCAAATCGCGCTGTCGTGGGTGCTCCACAAGGACTGGGTCGACGCACCCATCGTCGGTACCACGAGCGTCGAACACCTCGAAGACGCCGTCGAAGCGCTCGATATCACGCTCTCCGGCTCGGATATCGAGTATCTCGAAGAGCCGTATCAGCCGGTTCGCGTCTCCGGCCACGACTAAGGGAAACCATTTCGGCCCCCAGCCGAGAGATTCGACCGTGTACGACGAACTCGCCAGACTCGCCCGCGACGACCCCGACAGAGTAGCTCTCGGTGTCGAGTTGGTTTTTGCGGCGGTCGCGCTCCTCGGCGTCGCGGCGACGCTCGTCTCACCAACTCTCTCCGCTTTCTTCCTCACCGACCTCGGGTTTCAGGTGGCGGCAGTCGCAATCGTCGCCCTCACGGTCACGTCGTTACTCGCCGCCTCGCGGCGCATCGTCCGCTTTGTCACCGGCCGCGGCGGCCTGAGTATCGAGTCGTTCTGGCGACTGCTCGAAGTGATGTTCGCGTTCTTCGTCACCGGTATCATCGCGTTTGCAGTTCAACTCGGCCAGTTCGCACCAAGCGTTCCCGACCCGCGTGGCAGCAGTCTCTTCGTCGGTCTCTTTCTCGCGTTTATCCTCGCGGGTGTCGGACTCGCGGTTATCGTCTGTCTCCGCGGGATGTGGCTCGTCGTGAACGCCGAGATTCAGTCCGCGCTGGGTGCGGACTGAGCCGCCTCGGCTCGGTCGAGTCGTCTGACCGCCCGAAGCGCGACGGTCGCAATCGCAATCTCCGCGAATCCGACGACGAGAAAGGAAGGGAGGTAGCCAACCATGTCGGCGACGACGCCGCCGATGACGAATCCGGCGAGGAAACCGAGGCTGCCGAAGACGTTGAATCCGCCGAGCGCAGCACCGCGTTCGCCGGGCGGGGCGAGGTCGGTGACGAGTGCCATCGTCGCCGGTGCGACGAGTGCTCCGAAGACACCGACGGCGACCATCAGTCCGGCCGCGAGTTCGAATGAGGGTGCGAGACCGACTGCGATGATGGAGACGCCGTACAGCATCGACCCGACGACGACAGGGGTGAACCGGCCGACGCGGTCAGAAAGCGACCCGAACGGGTACTGCAAGAGGGCGAACGGGACGAAAAAGAGCGCGAGCACGCCGCCTGCGACGGTGGCGTTCACGCCGAACGTTTCGCGGAAGTAGAACACGCCGACGAGCGCGAAGAACCCGGCGGTCATCCGGTCGATGAAGCCGAAGGCGTAGGGGACGGCGAACGCCGGTCGCGAGGCTAATTTTCGGAGGATAGTTCCGATTCCGACGCGGGTCGTATCGGGGGTTCGGTCGGGGACGGTAGTGACGATGAGGGCGACGAAGATGAGCACCGCCGCCGCCGCGTAGAGGGGTGCAAGCGGGTCGAACGTCGAGAGTCGCCCGCCCACGACCGACCCGAGTGCGGCACCGAGTCCGATGGCGATACCGGCAGCGCCCATATTCCGACCGTTTCCGCCCGCGAGGTCGGCGAGCATCGTAATCGACAGCGAGAACGCGCCGATGGTCATCGCACCGCCAAGCAGGCGGACGACGAGCACAGCCCCGAACGTCGCATCGAGTCCCGGCATCGTGGCGAGTGCGAGGAGTGCGAGATAGCTCGATGCGCCGCCCAGCGCGCCGATGACGATGAGCCACGTCCGACTCCCGACCGTGTCGGAGATGGCCCCCCACACGCTCGAAAAGACGACGAACGCCGCGAACTCGGCGACGAGAAAGAGCATCCCCGCCGAGAGGTCGCCGCTGCTGCCGAGTCTCTCGACGAGGTCCGAGACGCCCGGATACAACAGGACCTGCGAGACGAGCACACCCCAAACCGCGAGAGCGAGCGTCATCCGTTCTCGGTTCGTCGAATCCATACGTCGTCGGTCGTTCTGAATCAAAATAGCACTGTCCTTGTCGAATCGGTGTACTGTCCTTGTCGAATCAGTGGTCAACCGAGACGCGCGGGGCCGAAGTCGAGAAACGCCGTTTCGTATCCTTCGTGTCGTGCCACCTGCGGCGGCACGTCGACCGTCACGTCGACTTGGGGGTCGCCGATGTCCTCTCCCGCTGAGAGTCCCGATACAGGCGCGCCGTAGTGGAACCCGAGAGCAGGGTCTAGTCC
>NZ_JBZRPK010000390.1:0-3991 GCF_058382125.1 Haloferax sp. s1 | reverse complement strand
GTACGTCCGCGTAGTGAACGTCTCCGTCGTCGTGGACGAGCGTTACGTCCGCACCGCGGATAGCGAGCGCGCGGGCGACGGCGCGTCCCGTCCGACCCGATGCGCGGTTCGAGAGGGTTCGAATCGGGTCGACCGACTCGGTCGTCGCTCCGGAGGTGACGATGATAGATTTCCCGGCGAGCGTCTGCGCCGTCGTGGCCGTCGCCACGCCGGTGATGATGGCCTCCTCGGTCGCGATTTTTGCCTTCCCCTCTTCGATTCGCGGGTCGACGAATTCGACGCCCCACGACTTTACGCGCTCGATGGCATCCATGACACCCGGATGGTCGTACATGGGTTCGTGCATTGCAGGTGTGACGACGACCGGCACTCCGGCACCGAGAGCGGTCGTCGCACAGGTCGTGACGGGGGAGTCGTCGATAGCGGCGGCTATCTTTCCGACCGTGTTGGCCGTCGCGGGTGCGACGAGAAACACGTCCGCCCAGCCGTCGCGGCCGCAGAGTTCGACGTGTTCGACGCGGCCGGTTATCTCCGTGACCACGTCGTGTTCGGTGGCGAATTCGACGGCCCACGGGTGGATGATTCCCGTCGACGCGCCGGTCATCACCGCGCGTACGGAGGCTCCCTGTCGGCGAAGTTCGTGCGCCAACTCGACGACTTTCACGGCCGCGATACTTCCCGTCACCCCGAGCGCGACGTTCACACCTTCGAGCATTCACTCGTCTCTGCGCCCGCTATCGGTTAAAAGGATTCGCGTCTTCGGAGGCGATTCGGCGGGGTCGGCAGGCCCGCCGAACTACTCGTCCAGTCGCCCGAGGTCGTCGTCGACGAGACTCGGATGCGTGCGCTGTGGTTCCTCGTGTGGCTCGGCGAAGAACTCCTGCATGACCGCCCGGGATTCTGCCTCGCGGCGTTCGCGCTCGTCAGCGTCGATTTCCTCACACGCCGGTGGGACCTCGCGTCCCCGGTCTGTGAAGTAACCGGTCGGCGCGACCCAGTCGTTGTAAAACGGCGTTCCGGAGTCGTGTACGAGCGTGATAGCCGTCTCCGCGGCGTCACCGGCGGCGACGACCGCCTGGTGGTAGATTTCGGTGAGTCGTCCCGCGGCGTACAGTCCGGGGACGGCGGTTCGACCGAGGTCGTCGACCTCGACGTACGTTTTCGACCCGGCGTCTCTGCGTTCGACGCCGGTACCTTCGAGATACGACGCGTCGGCCCAAGAGGCTGCGACGACCCGAGCGGTGGGAATCGTCTCTTCGCCGTCTTCGGTCTCGACAGTCGCCCAGAACAGGGGGTCGTCCTCGTCACCGAGTACATCGAGGGCGATAACTCGGCCAGTCCGTCTGTCCGCACCGCTTCGCTCCGCCTGTTCGGTCAAGAGGTCGGTGAACAGTCGACTGTTGACGCCCGCCGGAAACCCGGGGACGTTTTCGAGGTGTGCGTTTCGGCGGACGATGGACTCGCCTTCGTTCACGACGAGGGTGTCGAGTCCGGCGCGTGCGAGGAAGGTCGCTGCGGTGAGACCCGCGACGCCGCCACCGACGACGAGGGCGTCCCACGAATTTGGCTCGCTCATACTGGACGGTAGCCAAGCAGTCAGTAAAGGCGTACGGATAGCTGCTGATGGTCAAAACCGCCGGATTTCGAGCGAACCAAATCACCGATGACGCGGTGCCGGAACCGGGTGCTCCCGCGTTCTCGTCACAGGTGAGTCGACGCGCCTGATAAGGACTGTTGTAACTATTTACCGGGAACCGCCGTCCCGGTTCCGGTGACACCGGTAAGAGACTACAACAGTCCTTATGAATCGTTGAGCCACCGGTTTTCGACTGCTTCGACGCTGACGAGTCCCCTCGATTCGCCGTCGGGGATAGTCTGGAGTCGAACACGCCACCGGCCATCCGACAGCGCCTCGCCGTCGATGAACCGAACGGCCCGCTCGGGCGTGCGTCGAAGGAGGTCGACCGCGATGGGGAGCGTCGGAATGCGACCGGTTCGCTCCGCGAGCGCGTAGTCTCCGAACGTGAGTTCCCACGTCCGAATGGCATTTTTGGGTGTGTGTCCATCGGAACACCCGGACTCGGGGTCACAAATCGGGCGCAGCGAGTACCCGTCGATGAACGCGACCGCTTCGAGCGTTCGGAGCGTCGAGCCTACGGGATTCGGTGTCGTCGTCGGAGAGAACAGTTCCGCAGCCGTCTCCACGATAGTGTTCTGTTCCGACGGCGACAGACGAACATCGAGTTCGCTCATCATGCTCCACAGCAGAGTGAGACAGAAGTCGTCGTGGTCCTCGACGACTTCGGCCAGCGTGAGATACGTCTCCATGACTGCCGTTTCGACTACTCGGTGGCCCGTCTCCGCCAGTGCTTCGAACAGCGACCCGGAAACGTCGTGACAGAAGGCGCGATACCGCGTGTGGTTATCTTCGGGCTCGGTTGCGAGCGGTTGCATCGGTCGCTCCGATAACTCGTGGACCAGCGGGTCGTAGTACGGTACGCCCGGGTCGTATCGCCGGAGTACAGACCGGTACTCGCTCACGAGTTCCGCGGCCTCACCGGCGGCGTGCCGGTCAGGAAACTGTTGTCCAAGCACCGCCCCGGGTTCGACCCCTGTCCGGCCACACACCACTACGTAATCGCCACTGGGACACGAGAGAGACCGAATCTCAGCTCTAATGTCCCGCAGCGTCCCCCCAACCATTCAGCAGTAGGTCTCGACACGGGGCGATTATAGGTTGCGATTGCGATGGCGCTCTCCAAGTGTCGCGGGACGCCAGCCCACAAGGCTTAGTTTCCACCGGGTGAATGCTGGTTCGTGGACGAGATAGCCGTCAGCACCGTCGTCTACCTGCCTCCCGAGGAGGTCTACGAGTTCCTCGTGGACTTCCCGCGGTACGCCAACTACTCGAAACATCTCCAGGATGTACAGCAGTTCGGCGACGGGTCGCCGGGAACGAAATACGCCCTCAACTTCGCTTGGTGGAAGCTCACCTACACCGCGGAATCGAAGGTAACAGACGTGACGCCACCGACGCGTATCGACTGGACAATCACCAAGGACATCCACGCAGTGGGTCGCTGGCGCGTCGAAGCACTCGATGACCTACCGGACGACGCGCCCTCGGATGCCGACACTGCCTGCAACGTCTTTTTTGAAGTCGAATACGACACACAAACCGTCTCGGCCGGAGATATCGACCTTCCACGCTTCGTCTCTCTCGGCTGGGTCGTCGACAAGGTAAAACCCGTCCTCCAGAAGGAAGCAGAGCGTATCGTCGAGCGCATCGTCGCCGACATCGAAGGGCGACCCCGGAAGGTCGACCTCACGATACACACGAAGCCCACGTCGTGACTCTGACCGCACACAGGGCCGCGTCGTGACCGCAACCGCATCCAGATCCGACTTTCCGCCCGCGACACGCCCGAGTCCGAAGGGAAATACACATACGCGCAGGCGGTCCAACGAAGAGGTATGATAGGGGCTGGTCCCTCGTGCGCGTGATTATCATCGGCGCCGGGCAGGTCGGGTCGTCCATCGCGGCCGACCTGGACGACACCCACGAAGTCGTCATTATCGACTGCGACCCAGAGCGAGTGGACGAACTGAACTACTCGCTCGACGTGTTGGCACTCCACGGCGACGGCACCTCCGTCGAGACGCTCGAAGAGGCGGGTGTCGGGCGTGCGGACATGGTCATCGCTTCGACCGACAACGACGAGACGAATATCGTCACGTGCGCGACGGCCAAGGCCATCTCTGAGGCGTTCACCATCGCCCGCGTGAAGAACACGGAGTACCTTCGAACGTGGCAGCGCTCCGAGAAAGCCTTCGGCATCGACTTCATGGTCTGTACGAACCTGCTCGCCGCGGAGTCTATCGTCCGCGTCGTCGGGCTTCCTGCCGCGCGGGACGTTGACTCCTTCGCGGGCGGGAAGGTCCAGATGGCCGAGTTCGAAGTCGACGCGGAAAGTCCCGTTGCGAACCAGAC
>NZ_JBZRPK010000691.1:0-16020 GCF_058382125.1 Haloferax sp. s1 | reverse complement strand
GCCGCGTACATGCCCGGTCGAGATGCGACTCGTCGATGGGACGCGACGGGGCGACGATAGCGATTTGGCTCTCGGTTTCGAGTGGTGGAGGGGTCGTGAACACGGGTGGCATGGGCGTAGTTCACGCAAATTCAGCAAAAGTTCTTCGCAACCCCCTGGAAAAGCCTTCCCCAGCCGTGACACCGGCGCTCGGCAAGTATTTCGAAATTCGCAATCGAGTTTCGGACCTCGTAATTTTTCGCCGGGCTTATTACGATGTGCGGATTGGATTACGACGATGACTGACGAGGACACCGCAACCGGGACTCAACCGGACGCAGAGGACCGGACGATTCTGCTCATCGGAAGTGGCCCAATCCAGATTGGACAGGCAGCGGAATTCGACTACTCGGGCGCGCAGGCCTGCCGCGCGCTCCGAGAAGAGGGTGCACGAGTTGTCCTCGTCAACTCGAATCCCGCGACGATTATGACGGACCCCGAGATGGCTGACAAGGTCTACATCGAACCTATCACGACCGACGCTATCTCGGAGATTATCGAACAGGAACGCCCCGATGGCGTCATCGCCGGACTGGGTGGCCAGACGGGGCTGAACGTCACGGCTGAACTGGCCGAGGAAGGCGTCCTCGACGAGTTCGACGTGGACATCATGGGGACGCCGCTGGACACTATCTACGCCACGGAGGACCGCGACCTCTTCCGCCAGCGGATGGAGAAAATCGGCCAGCCGGTTCCGCGTTCGACGACCATCTCGCTGGAGGACGACGAGAAGGTCTCCAACATCACCGAATCGGACCTCGAAGAACGCGTCGAAGCGGCCGTCGACGAAGTCGGTGGCCTGCCGGTCATCGCCCGCACGACCTACACGCTTGGCGGGTCCGGCTCCGGCGTCGTCCACGAGATGGATGAACTCGTCGCCCGCGTCCGCAAGGGGCTTCGTCTCTCTCGCAACAGCGAGGTGCTCATCACGGAGTCCATCTCCGGATGGGTCGAACTCGAATACGAAGTGATGCGCGACGCCGACGACTCGTGTATCATCATCTGCAACATGGAGAACATCGACCCGATGGGGATTCACACCGGCGAATCCACCGTCGTCACTCCATCGCAGGTCATTCCCGACGAGGGCCACCAGGAGATGCGTGACGCCGCGCTCGAAGTCATCCGCGAACTCGGCATTCAGGGTGGCTGTAACATCCAGTTCGCGTGGCACGACGACGGCACACCCGGCGGCGAATACCGCGTCGTCGAAGTGAACCCCCGCGTCTCTCGCTCCTCCGCGCTCGCCTCGAAGGCGACCGGGTACCCCATCGCCCGCGTGACCGCAAAGGTCGCACTCGGCAAGCGCCTCCACGAGATTACCAACGAGATTACGGGCGAGACCACCGCCGCCTTCGAACCGGCAATCGACTACGTCGTCACGAAGGTTCCCCGGTGGCCCAAGGACAAGTTCACCGACGTGGACTTCGAGCTTTCGACGGCGATGAAGTCCACGGGTGAGGCGATGGCCATCGGCCGGACGTTCGAAGAGTCGCTGTTGAAGGCGCTTCGCTCCTCCGAGTACGAACCCGCCGCCGATTGGGACGAGGTATCCGACGAAGAACTCGAATCGGAGTACCTCGTGAAGCCGACGCCGGACCGTCCGTACGCCATCTTCGAGGCGTTCGAGCGCGGGTACACTACTGAAGACGTGGTCGAACTCACGGGCATCAAAGAATGGTACGTCGAGCGCTTCGGACGCGTCGTCGAGTCCGTGGCCGCCGCCTCGGAGGGCGACTTCGCCGAGGCCGCCTCTGCTGGCCACACGAACGCCAGCATCGCTGCGACAACTGGAGCGACCGTTGACGAAGTCGAACAACAGGTTCCGGGGCGCACGTACAAACAGGTCGACACCTGTGCCGGCGAGTTCGCCGCACAGACGCCGTACTACTACTCCGCGCGCCAGCCGGAATTCCTCCGCGGGCCGCTCAAGGGCGACGCCGCAGGCGACGAACTTCGTGTCGACCGCGACATCGAGAGCGTCGTGGTTGTCGGCGGTGGCCCCATCCGCATTGGACAGGGAGTCGAGTTCGACTACTGTTCTGTCCACGCTGTGCAGGCGCTCCGCGACATGGGCATCGACGCGCACGTCGTCAACAACAACCCCGAGACGGTCTCGACCGACTACGACACCTCCGACGGCCTCTTCTTCGAGCCGATTACGGCCGAAGAGGTCGCCGACGTTATCGAAGCAATCGACGCCGACGGCGTGATGCTCCAGTTCGGTGGGCAGACCTCGGTCAACATCGGCCATCCGCTCGAATCCGAACTCAAACGCCGCGGTCTCGACTGCGAGATTCTCGGTACGACCATCGACGCGATGGACCTCGCCGAGGACCGCGACCGCTTCAACCGCCTGATGGACGACCTCGGCATCCTGCAACCGGAAGGTGGCTCCGCGACGAGCGAGTCCGAAGCGCTTGACCTCGCCAACGACCTCGGCTACCCGGTTCTCGTCCGCCCGTCGTACGTGCTCGGCGGCCGCGCGATGGAAGTCGTCTACTCCGACGCGGAACTCAAAGAGTACATCGAGGAAGCAGTTCGCGTCTCGCCGGACAAACCAATCCTCATCGACGAGTTCCTCGCCGACGGCGTCGAACTCGACGTGGACGCCGTCTCCGACGGCGAAAACGTCCTCATCGGCGGGGTGATGGAACACGTCGAGGCTGCGGGTGTCCACTCCGGCGACTCCGCCTGTATGATTCCGCCGCGTTCGCTCGAGGAGGAGACGATGACCCGCGTGCGCGAGGTTACAGAGGACATTGCCAGCGCCCTCGGTACGGTCGGTCTCATGAACGTCCAATTGGCGGTCAAGGAGAAGGCAGACGGCTCGAACGACGTGTACGTCCTCGAAGCAAACCCGCGCTCGTCGCGCACTGTCCCGTTCGTTTCGAAGGCGACGGGCGTGCCGATTGCCAAACTCGCCGCGAAGGTCATGGCCGGCAACACGCTTTCCGACCTCGACGTGGACGAACAGATTCCCGAGCAGGTGTCGGTCAAGGAAGTCGTCCTTCCGTTCGACCGCCTGCCGGGTTCGGACCCGCGTCTCGGCCCGGAGATGAAGTCCACGGGTGAAGTCATGGGGACCGCGACCACCTTCGGCAAAGCCTACGAGAAGGCCCAAGCCGCGGCGAACGACCCTGTTCCGGAGGACGGAACCATCTTCGTCGACCTCGCCGACTCGGAGTTCCCCGACGCCGACAGCGAGGCCGGACAGGAGCTTCTCGATGGACTCGCCGAGTATTACGACGTACTCACGCCCGACGACGTGGACGACCTTCTTACGTCGCTCCGCGAGGGCGAACTCGAGTTCGTCGTCTCCCGCGACCGCGAGACACTCATCGACTGTGTCGAAGAGGAAGTTAGCTACTTCTCCACCTACGCCTCCGCGAAGGCTGCCCTCAAAGCACGCGGCGCAGCGGACGAAGACATCGACGTTCACCCCGTCTCCGAGCGTCCGCGCGTCGTCGCCGATTGGGGCAAGTAAGCTCGCGTTCTAGGTAGCTTCTAACCTCTCTCAACCACTCTCTGACCGTAATAGCGACATCTTCGAGCGGGGTGTGGTACACCGCTCGTTTTCTAGACGACACGACCTACCTCACAGGACTTTTGACGCGTTCACGAAGGTTATTGACTCTCGGACCCATGTGCGGATATGACACGGAAGCGCGGCCGCGTCCTCGTCGCCGGTGCGACGGGTCGGACGGGCCGACTCGTCCTCGATGCGCTGGCGGAAACGCCGTTCGTCGTCAGGGCGCTGACCCGCGACTCCAACGCGAAAGCGGACCTCCGAGCACGCGGTGCTGACGAGGTCGTCGTCGGTGACTTATTAGAACCCGGTGACGCCCGGCGGGCGGTCGCCGATGTCGATGCCGTGGTCTCGACCGTTGGCGTCGCCGCTGGACTCGACACGATTCGCGGCGACCTCGTGGATGGAGTTGGCATCGAAAACCTCGTCGATGCCGCAACTGCTTCCGGAACCCAGCGATTCGTTCTTATGTCCTCTATCGGCGTCGGCGACTCGAAAGATGGTCTCCCGCTGTCGTTGCGGGCTATTCTCACCGCCGCCGGCGTCCTCTCAGCGAAAGCGCAGAGCGAAACGCGACTTCGGAACGCGCCGCTCGACCATACGATTATCCGGCCGGGCGCGCTCACCGACGCCCCCGCAACTGGCGAGGTGCTCGTCGGTGAGGGTGGTGACTCGGTCTGCGGAAGCATCCCACGGGCCGACGTGGCGAACGTCCTCGTCCACTCGCTATTCACGAGAGAAACAGAAAATCGGACGTTCGAAATCGTCTCGCGACCGGGACTTCGCGGCCGAGCGGACCGCGTCGTCGACGTACAGTGGACACCGATTCCGCAGGACGAATCCCAAAGCGGCGAGCGCGAGCCAGCAGATTAGTTCTGCATTCGCACGTAGTTCCGAAACGCTCCGAAGCGACGGGTCTCCTAGTCGCGTTCCGAATCGCAGGCCTGCCTAGTCGCGTTCCGGACCACAGGCCTGCCTAGTCGCGTTCCGGACCACAGGCCTGCCTAGTCGAGTTTGCCGAGCGCCTCGAAGAAATCAGATGTCGGTCCGGCGAGTCGAACCGGCGAGTTAGACTGTTCGATGCGTACCTCGGTCGGCGGTGAAATCGGTTGTCGAATCCGACCGTCGCCGACGACAATTGCTGAGTCGGCGTCGGTAACGGTAACGGTCACCGTCGCATCCTGCGGGACGACGAGCGGCGGCATTCCCTCCTGCGGGGCCATCTCGGTAACGACGAGTCCGTCGACTCCCGGGTGGACGAGCGGGCCGCCCTCGCTGAGGTTGTAGGCTGTGCTGCCTGTAGGCGTCGTGACGAGGACGCCATCGGCGTTGCCACCTGAGTAGAGCGACCCATCGACGCGAATCTCTAATCCGGCACCGCCGCCGTGGCCTCGTCTCGGGCCGTGGACGACGACTTCGTTGACCGACGGTTCTATCTCCCAGTCGTCGCCGCGGGCGACGATTCGAGGGACTTCCCGAACCGACGAGGTACCGTCACGAAACGCGGCGACCTCCGATAACACTTCGTCGATGGCGTCGGCCGGCGAAACGGCGTTCAGGAACCCAACTTCGCCGAGATTCACGCCGAGGATTGGAACACCGTCCGCGCCTCTGGCGGCGTAGAGAAACGTGCCATCGCCACCGATACTCACCACGAGGTCGCACTCGTCGAACGCTTCCACGGGCAGACCGTCAACATCCAGTTCGTCGGCCGTCGCTCCATCGACGACCGCCTCGACGTCGACGCCCGAAAGCGCCTCACGTATGTCCGCTGCGAGGTATGCGGCCCGACTGTTGCCTTTCTGTGCGACGATACCGACTTTCATGCCCCGCGATTTGATGTCCCCGGGCAAAAGCCCACCGTCACGCTATTCCCCCACACGGGAAACGTTCATGACGCTTCCTTACGACCATGAGATGATGGCAGGCACGGACGCCAGCCACGCGGCCCTCTGGAGGTGGTCTCTATGAGCGAAGACGACGACTGGTTCGAGCGAGCACTCCGAGAGCGTGGCGATGGCGAGACCGATGGGGACGAGGAAGATACCGAATCAGAGGCGGCTACTGATTCAACGGCCGATGTGGGCAGCGACGACTCCGGAGCAGACTCGGGTAGCGACGGTTCTGAAGCCGACACTAACGACAGCGACGCCGACGTTCCGGATACCTCGCAGCGTGACGCCCCGGACAGCGACACGTTTTCCGACCAACCTCCCGCAGCCTTCCCGGCGGGTTCGTCAGACGACGCATCCGACCGAGATAACCTGGCAGACGCACCGGCAGACACAGCTGCGGACGCCCCGGCGGACTCACCGGACGATGTCGAAGACGACCCATTCTCGATGGACTTCGCCACGGCCTTCGAGAACGCGCCGATGCCGGAGGTGGACGACACGGAAGGTGGATTCGGTGGGCAGTCGTCCGGCGGCATGGGTGACGACTTCATGTTTGATGCGGGTGACCGACCTGACTCGCAGTCGTTCGACGACGAGGAGTTCGAATCCCAAATCGACCGTATCGACATCGGCATCGAAGGACTCGACGACATGATTCTCGGTGGCGTCCCGAAGCGGTCGCTCATGGTCGCTATCGGGAGCGCCGGGACCGGGAAAACGACGTTCGGACTCCAGTTCCTCTGGAAGACGCTCCGAGAAGGTGGCAGTGGCGTTTATATTACGCTCGAAGAAAGCCGCGAACGCATCCTCAACACCGCCGACGAGAAAGGCTGGGACTTCTCCGAACACGAGGCGGACGACCGACTGGCTATCGTCGACTTGGACCCCGTCGAGATGGCGAACAGTCTTTCGAGCATCCGAAACGACCTCCCGCGACTCATCGAGGATTTCGGCGCGGACCGACTCGTCCTCGACTCCGTGTCGCTCTTGGAGATGATGTACGACCGGCCGTCCAAGCGCCGCAGCGAGGTGTTCAACTTCACCCGGTCGCTGAAGGACGCGGGTGTGACGACGATGCTCACCTCCGAAGCGGACCAGACTAACCCCTACGTCTCTCGGCACGGCATCGTCGAGTACCTCTCTGACGCAGTGTTCGTCCTTCAATACGTCCGCCCCGACGACTTCCGCGAGACGCGTCTCGCAATCGAGATTCAGAAGATACGCGACGCCAACCACTCCCGTGAGACGAAGCCCTACGAACTCACGAGCGATGGAATCAGCGTCTACCGGCAGGCGAATATTTTCTAACCCGACTCCGCTGAAATCCTCAAAATGTGATAAAAATCGCGTGCTGAATAATACTCTCGGCTACACCCGAACCTGCGGCCTCGGTAATTAACAAAAGCGAGAGAACGGGGGAAGTAGAACGTGTCCGAGGAGAAGAATCTCGCTCAGTCGTCGGCGGGTGCGGGGTCGGCCGTCTGCTCCGGCGCGAACGCCTCGTAGTGGACGACTTCGTCGACGGGACGGCGGTACTTCTTTTCGGCCTGCAGTTCGCCGGCGTCTTCGGCGGGGATGCCCATCGTCAGGAGCATCACGGGTTCGTACTGCTCGCCGTCGATGTCGAACGCTTCGAGGACCGCATCGGGGTCGAAGCCGCCGATTGGGCAGGTGCCGACACCCTCGTCCCACGCGGCGTTCATGAGAGACATCGCAACGAGCGACGTGGAGCGAACGGTCCAGACGCGACGCTCCTGTTCGGGGAGGTCAGCCATTCCGGCGATGCTTTCGAGGACGCCGTCGCGGGCGTCCTCGTTCGGGAGGTAGCCCTTCTCCAGCATGTCGTCGGCGACGGTCTGGGCATGCGCTTCCGGGTCCTTGTTGCCGAGGATAATGACCGATGCGGCGGCACCCGTAACGTGTTCCTGGTCGTAGGCGGCCTCGCGCAGAGCCTGCTTCGTCTCGTCTTCGCGCAGGACGACGAACTCCCACGGCTGGAGGTTGTAGCTCGACGGTGCCTGAATCGCGTTTTCGAATATCGTTTCGAGCGTCTCGTCGTCGAGCGGTTCGTCGGCGTACTCGTGGATAGAACGTCGGGTTGCAACGACTTCTTCGAAATCCATTGTTCCATCTAATGGTCGACACGACAATAGGGGGTCGGAATCCGGGTGAATCCGCCGATTCCAGTATGTTCGCAGTACTCATTCCATCGATTTTACCTGGTAACATCGATGTTACTTGGTGCGATGGTGGGCGTCACACGGAGTGCGGTCACCTGACGATAGTGACCGGGACGGGCGAACGACGGACGACCTCTTCGGCGACGCTCCCGAGGAGGATGCGCGAGACACCGGTTCGGCCGTGGCTTCCCATAACGACGTGGTCGAAGTCGGCGCCATCTGCTTCTAACACCTCCACGATAGCCTTTTCGGGGCTTCCGACTTCGGTGATGTCCGCGACTGGTCGTTCGATATCGACCTCGGATTTTACCTCGGCGAACGTCTCGTTCGCCTTCCGTTTTTCCTCTTGGTACCACTCTTCGGTCCCACTGAGGGCCCGCTCTCGGAAGTCGGCATCTGCGGGGTTGATGACTTTCAACAGCGTGATTCGGGCGTCCGGCCACTCCGAAGCGGCAAAACGTAGCGCAGCGACTGACTGCGGCGACCCATCGACGGGAACGAGAACGTGTTCGGCCATATCCCCATCTACTTGGTGCTGGGACAAAAACCCGTCCTGCGGACTCGGGGTGAGACGTGCTGAGAGAACGTATTCAAGATATTCGCCACCCGTGGTACCGAAATTCTTCACGGACTCACAGCGGGCAGTATCAGTCGCCGTGGCGCGTCACACAGGTCGAAAGGCCCTTCAGTTCGACCGGCTCGGAGTTGTCCGGGGAGTAGACGACCATCTGTCCTTTCTCCATGTAGGGGACTTTGTCTTCGAGGTTCGGCGGGATGTTGACGCTCTTGATGGCATCCTCGTCACCGAGGTTGAGCACGACCTTCGTGTTCACCTGCTTGAACACGGGGTCGGCGATGTCCTGTGGGTCCTGCGTGATGAGGAACAGGCCGAGGCGCTCTTTTCGGCCTTGTTTGGCCGCCTCGGTGAACTTCTCGATGACCTTCCGCGCCTGTACCGTGTCTGCGTCGGTCAGGAAGTTGTGCGCTTCGTCCATCCCGAGCACGAGCGGCGTCTCCTTGATGCGCTGGCTCGACGGGTCGTTCGAGAGTTTGTCGTCGATGAGGAGCGCCGAAACGGCGAGGACAAACAGCTCTTTCGCCCGACTCGACGAGAGGTGGTAGGTCGGAACGACCGTCAGTCCACCGGGACGGACCAGTTCGTGGTCGAGGTCCGTAATGGGCCGGGCGTCTTGGTCGAAGACACCGTTCGGAACCCCACGAACTCTGCGTTTCACCGCGTCGAAGGTCGCTTCGTGGACGCGACCCGATTCGTGCAGTTCCTCCTTGAGCGCCGGGTCGTCGAGGAACGTCAGGAACTCCTTGTAGGTTCCGCTGTCGCTGTAGTTCCGGAAGAACCGATTCAGTAGTTCGAGAAGTGCCGGATACTGGTTGTCGTTGAGGCTGCTTCCGGCAACGAGCCACGGCAGGTCGCGCGCCATCGAAAAGGGGATGGTGAACTCCAACTGCTCTGCACGGTGGTTCGACCCCGGATACGACGACCCAGCCATCTTCGGGACGAGCGCAATCGTGTCGTCGTGGCCGCCGTGGGCGATACCCTCTCGCTCGTAGCGTCGGGCGGTTTCTGTGTCCATATCCGGATTATCGTCGTGCATCTGTGCGTACTCGTCCTGCGGGTCGAACTGCACGACGGCGGCTTGAACGTCGCGCCCGTCGTCCATCTCGTAGGTTCGCTCGCCCGAGAGATACTGTCGGAGCATGTTCTTCGAGGCGTGGGTCTTCCCCGACCCGGTTCCACCGGCGACGAGCGTGTGACGGAAGACGAGGGGGTCGCCGTCGGTGTAGTCGTCCTTCAATCGGTAGTCGATAGTCGGCGGTTGCGCCGCGGTTCGGACCTTCTCGCCACCGACCGAGAGGTGGCCGAGGAAGACGCCGTCTTCGGGAATCTTCAGTCCGGTCTTGATTTGGGTCGCGTCGTCGGCCTCACCGACTGTCGCTCCGGGTTTCGGCACGCGGTCGACCATTCGGCGCTTGAGTTCGCCGCGGTCCGAAAACAGGACGGCGATGGGTTCGAGTTCGGCCATGAACTTGTAGTCGCGCTCGACGAACTCGTCGGCCGAGCGGCGCATGGCGCGCCGTGCGTGAATCTCGGTTGCGTCGTCGGCCTGGAACTCCTGGGCGTACTCCAGGCCGACGATTCGGCAGAACAGCAGTTCGTCGTCGGGGTAGGGAACGATGAGATACTTCCCGAGTCTGACTTGCTCGCGATTCCCGGCTGTGACGTACGCTCGGAGTCTCGTCCGCTCGTGGTCTTCGGCGACGCGAAGTCCCTGTGAGACTGCAATCGAGCCAATACCTTGCTCGGTTCCGACCGGGTCGGCGTCGTACTCGTCGAACTGCAGTTCGTCTTCCGTTTGCCGGTTCGTCTCGACGGAAGCGACGTTCTCCCGGTTGGTGTCGGTGGAAGTAACATCCTCACGGCTACTCCCAGCGCCGTCTGCGGCGGGTTGCTCCGCTCGGTCGCCTCGCTCCGAGTCGTCCGGCTCTTCGGGGCCGTCGCCGCCGAAGTCGCTGAAGTCCCCCAGGTCGGTCATGTTCCAACGCTTGTAGGCGGTGAGTAAAAACCCACACGTCGCCGACGCCAGATTGCACAGCCAGTCGCATACATGTGTGTGGCATGCCATCGTACCGCCGCGTGCGATTTTTCCGTATAGCGCCCATAACTCAAAATATGCTTCTCGTCCGCGGACACGGTGGCGGCACGGCGCTCACCGGAACAATATTCGAACGAGGTGAGGAAGCGCCGACGTACCGCGGTGCCCCAAACGAAGACGCACCGTACGTATGGGTCTGCGACGAATTCTACGAGGTCGAAAGTGGCGGCTCCAAGATGGAAATCGACGGCCACTCCATCCGGGTGGCGTTCGACACGCCGCTTCCGCGCGGATTCGATACCCGCGAGCAAGCACTCGATGCGGCGAAAGAACATATCAGGACACAGTTCGCACGCATCGGCGTTCCGGAGGACGACGTTCGAATCGAGGTCGTCAGACCCGAAGAAGAGGGCTAACCCGACGGGGACGAGTGACTCACTCGAATTCGAACTCGCTTTTGCTCACTCGTCAGCGTCGACCCAGCGGATATTGTCGTAGCTCTTTACCGCGTCAGACCCGAGTTTTTCCGAGAGCTTTCGTCTGAGTGCGGCTTTTTCGCCGACGCTCACCCGTGCTAACTCGTCGGCTTTCTCGACTGCCTGTGGTGGTCCGCGAGTCGCGGCCACGTCGCGGACGATATGGTGCATCAGATTCTCCCGGCGGTCGGCGTCTTTCGTGAACGCGTAGGGGGCTTCGACCCGGTAGCACACGTCGGTTCGGGGGTCGTACAGCACGAAGAACGTGAGCGTGTATGATTCGGGGTCGAGGTTTCGCTCGACGCCGAACGCATCGCCGTCGGCGCTCATCTGTCGGTCGGACCCGCCGCGCGAGATGAACCAGTTCGTGAACGTGAGTTCGTCCGTGCGGCGGTCTTCGGAGTCGGGACCGTCGCGCCGTTCGAGCAAACTGACGAAAAACGAGGCGTCGTCTACCCACGGCGCGTTGCCGTCTCCGCTCTCGTTGAGGTGCTTTTTGACCGTGCGCACGATGTGTTTGGCACCCGGATTCTTTACGAATCCGGCGACGGGAACGTCGCGTTCGACGAACCGCTCGACGATTCGGACGTAGTTCTCGACAATCGCTTTCGGCTTCGCGTCGCGGGCGAGGTCGTTGAGTTCGGCGTCGCGGTCCCGCCAGTTCAGAAGCTCCTTCGGATACACCGGGCCGTCGAGGATGAGGAGGTCAGAGACCGCCTCCGCGTATTCGAGCGCGTGGGCGCTCTCAGCGAGATACAGAGATAGCGCGTGGACGACGCCTTCGGCGTAGCGGTTGACGCGGGGAGCGCGGAGAATCCGTTTGCGGGTGTACCCGCGGTCGGACTTCAACCACTCGTTGGTGTCGAAAATCGGAACCGGGTCGTGCGTGTGGGCGGTCATGACGATGGACCGGGCACGGTGGAGGTCGAGGTCCGATGGTTCGGCCGCCATCGCGGCGTGTGCCACGTCGAGTACGAGGCCGTTCTTGAACGTCGTCGGGTTGATAGTACCCGAATCGAGTCCGTGGACGGTCGGAAAGGGCGTCTCGGTAAGTGCAATGTCGTCCACGTTTGCGGCGTGGAGTCGCTTTTCGCCGATTGGCTCGATAATCGGCCGTCCGCCGTCGGGCGATGAGAGTGGGTCCAGCCACGACTCCCAGACCGTCCGCGCGAGGTCGTCGTAGTCGGTGTCATCGACCGAGTCCGCGATGGAACTCGCCATGGACGCGATGTCGTCCACGTGGACGGGGTCGAGGGTCATATTTCGGCGTCGTCGTGGACAGTAATATGAATTGTCGTCCGCCGGGTCGAACTCAGAGCCGAATCCAACCACTGCGGTGAGTGTCGCTCGCTCCGACAGTTCCCGGCACGCTCATATCGGTTCGTTTCCAACGATTCGCCGACGATGTCTGTCACCGCGGTCGGGTTCGACCTCGACTACACGCTCGCGGTTCCGACGCGGGACCGCGAGACGATTCTCTCCGAGGCGGCGGCGGCAGCAGGTGCTCCGCCACTGTCTCGGGAGGCGTATCTTCGGGCACATCAAGACAATCTCACGCGCGAGACGCGCGAGCCTATCTTCGAGACGCTCCTCGACGAGCACGGCTCACCCGTCGACCCGGAGCACGTGGCGACGGCCTACCGGGAACGAATCACGGACGCGGTCGTTCCCGCAGACGGTGTCGAATCGATGCTCGTCGGACTTCGGACAACCTACCGGGTCGGTCTCCTCACCAACGGTCCTGTGGTCGCACAGGAGGCGAAACTCGACAAACTCGGCTGGCGCGATTATTTCGATACAGCGCTCGTCACCGGTGCACTTCCGGCCGGCAAACCGGACGAACGGGCGTTTGAAGCGCTCCTCGATGCGCTCGGCGTCCCCCCAGAAGAGACCGTCTACGTCGGCGACAGCGTTCACCACGACATTGCTGGCGCGCACGACGCAGGACTACTCCCGGTACAGGTTCTTGGCGAGGGCTGTGACGACCCGGACCCTCGCGCAATCGCGCACATTCCGCGCGAATCGCTCCCGACAGAACTTCCGGAACTTCTCGCAGACCTCTAATTAGTCGCTCCCCTCTGTTTTATCTTCGTCTTGGGCTTCTGCTTCGTCCCCGTCTCCGTTCTCGGCTTCTGCTTCGAGTGCCGCGACCAGCGCGCGGAACGCCGGAAGGGTCCACTTCACTTGCGCGCCGTCTTCGACGAACACGAGCGTCCGCGGCGGGCGGACAGCTTTCGGTCGCACGCGGAGGTTTTCTTCGGACGCCGCGTCGGCGGTCACGTCCGGATGGGCGAGAAACTCCACGCGGGCGCGGTCGGGTTGGACGTACACTTCTGCGACCCGTTCGTCACCGGCCGCGACGGCGTAGGCGAGGGCACCGTCGTCGGTCGGTTTCACGTCGGGGTCGGCGTCGACGACCGAAAGCACCGAAAAGGCGTCTTCGTGGCCGGTCAACTCGGACGCAAGGAGCTGTGCGATACGTGTTCCGTCGGAGAGTTTGTCGACGACCATGTCGTCTCGTTCGCGGGCGGACGGTTTTGGGGTGTCGCTTCGGCGGCGGGCCAGCACCACGTCTGTCGCCTTACCGCTACTCACTCAACGATTGCTTCGCCTTCGCGACCACGTCGCCCACGCCGACATCGTTTTCGCGGGCGAAGAGAATCGCCGCGGCCTCCGCGGTCACGCCGAGGCGGGACTGGCGCTCGTTGATACCGGCGACCGCGGCCTGCTTTTCGATACCGGCGGCGACGCAGGCATCGAGCACCTGCTCGAATGCGGACTGCTCGCGGAGAACGGACGCGTCGGGTTCGAACTCTTCGGGAATCTGGACGGTCGCGGGGTCGAACGTTGCGACCACGTCGCCGTCGTCGCGTTCGACCAGCCCCCGACCCGTGGCGAGGTCGATGAGACGCTTTGCCTGGTCAGGCGAGAACCAGTCGCGGTCGAGAGACAGGGCGACGACGAACTCGCCTTCGCCGAGTCGGGTCGACCCGTGCTGACGGAAGGGGACGGCGACGGTAACGTCGAGACTCATCGGTTCGACGGCGGGCGCGGGCGAACTAAACGGTTTGTGTTGGCTTCGACGCCCCGAGGCCCCTCTTCCCCCACTCGCTGAAAGCCGTTCCGAGCGATTCAAGTACTCACCGAGGTTTTTACCCCGTATGAAGGACCAAGGACGCTCCAAGCGGAAGCGGACCGGTGGACGGCGCAAGCCGTTCCGAAACAAGAAGCGCTACCAGCTGGGTCGCGAGCCTGCCGCCACGACGGTCGGTGAACACCGATTCCAGATTATCGACTCCCGCGGTAACAACGAGAAGATCCGCGCCCTCTCGACCGACGTCGCGCAGGTCGCCGACGGTGCCGAGGTCACGCAGGCCGACATCGAAGGCGTCATCGACAACCCGTCGAACGTCAACTACGCCCGCCGGAACATCATCACGAAGGGCTCCATCATCGACACGAGCGCCGGTCGCGCCCGCGTCACCTCCCGCCCCGGTCAGGACGGGCAGGTCAACGCAGTCCGCATCGACGAGGAGTAAGTTCTCCCTCTCCGCGTCGGGTTCGGCGCGGTATTACTGTTTCAGTACGGAAAGCGGCAGCGCTGTGGTTTTGCCCGGGGTAGTGATGTAGCATTTCTGCACTGAGAGTGACCGTACTGCATCTTCATCGAGAACGACGCAGATGAAAACCCGAATCGAAAAGGAATCGAGAATGAATCGAGACCGTCGTAACAGTTTCAACTACTATCGGGACAGTGTCGCAATTCAGGGCGTCGGCGCAGCCTTCTGCAGCGCCGTTTCTGCGATGTTGCCACCGTAGTCGGCGCTCCGGGAAACGGAGTCGACGATGAGACCGAGCAGTTGTGCACGGGCCGGGTCGAGGTCACGGAGGAGTTCGTCGATGCTCCGGGCGCGCTCGTCGATAGCCTGAACGGCTTCGCGCGACTCGTTTGCCAGTCGGGTCGCCTCGCCACTGTCTTCGGCGAAAAGTGCGTCCATCCCGCCGTTGACGACCGATTTGGCCTCTTCGAACAGTTCCCAGACGGCCTCGACGATTTCCTCGTTGACGGGTTCCTCGAAGTTCAACGAGAGGTGTGCAATCTTCGTCGCGTGGTCGCCGATGCGTTCGAGTTGTCGTGCCGCAGACTGGTAGTCGAAACAGGCCTCGCGAGGCAGACCGAGTTCCTCGGCGGCCTTCGGCGTCCGAAGCGTCGCCCGGAAGATACGGGAAACGACCATCCAGAGTCGGTCTACGTCGTCGTCGCGTTGGATAACGTCGCGGGCCATGTCTTCGTCCATCTCGGCGATGGCGGCGATGGCGTCTTCGAGCATGGAAAGTGCAATGAGACGCATGCGTGTGACCGCGTTGTGAATAGAGAGTTCCGAGGAGTCCAGCAGGTCGCGGATGACGACTCGGTCGCGGGTCTCTTCGAGGACTTCCAACCCGACGAGGCTCTGTGTCGCCTCTCGGATGGTTCGGCGCTGGTCGGTCGTGATACGCGAACTCTCCAGCGCGATGATGTCGAACCCGCTCACGTACATCGTCATGACCGCACGCGTGAGTTCGTCGCCTTCGAGGTTTGTAATGTCGAGTGTACCCTCAGTACGTTCTTCTTCGGACCGGGGAGTCAAGAACAACGAATCGCCCTCTGGGTAGAATTCGACTTCGCTCCCTGCAGAGACGCCGTTCTCGGTCGCCCAGTCTTTGGGGATGGAGACGGTGTAGGTGGAACCACCGGTCACCTGCACCTTTCGGGTTTCGACCATGAATGATGGTCATCATCTTCACACAATAAAACTGTCTATCTCTATATACTGACCACGGGAATTACCGCGAGCGAAGATATCATATCAGAGACGCTGAGAGATGGTGGGCGTCTCGGCAACTCTGGAGCACTCCTTCACACTGTATATATGCCGTAAACCGGCTGTACTGAGCCGAGGCACGACACCAATTGACACTCACCCGTCTAACGGTTATTCGAATATCGGCGAATATAGCCGCCTGTGTCCACGACCCGCGGATAGCCACGGTCCACATAGCAAAACGTACCACTATATATTTGTCATAGCAGGGTATTTACGGACAAATCGGCTCCACAACGTTGATGACGCGTAACTCGGAAGGTGTTCTTTCGCGGCGCAAATTCCTGATTGCATCGGGTGCTGCTGGCCTCACGGGCCTTGCTGGTTGTACGGAAAACAACAGCGATGGCTCGGACGGCGGCGAATCCGGTGGAACGGAGCAGTCGGGTGACGAAGGAAGCCAGGAGCTGTCTGGAACCGTCGA
>NZ_JBZRPK010000391.1:0-4006 GCF_058382125.1 Haloferax sp. s1 | reverse complement strand
GGTAACGACAGTCTGGAACCGTCCTTTGGCAGTCACTTGTTGGAGAATACATCCCTGTTAAGCGACCCGGCGGATTCGATTCAGCATTGTCCCGAACGGGTTCGGGGTAGAACGGTTTGGTCTGTGTTCGGAGCACTCGTGAAACTCTATGCCCGCTGCCGCAGTTTTGAGGGTGAGATTCTTCCGACTTCCACGAACAGATAGCAACGAAACTCGAAATATGATTGCCCCGGTACTGGCTCGAAAACCGGTGCGACGCGAAATACTATCTGACCTCTCCAGCGCGGATTAGCGACCGAAGACTGGAGAAATCGTTCTGCATTAGCCGGTCTTCCTTCAGCGGTGTGACTATCTCTTCGAGGAGAGAGACGATTTCAGTTGCCTTCTGTCCCGGGCTGTCTACACGGTACGAAAGCGCCGTGTACGCGGCGAACAGTTCGATGGCGAGGACGGTTTCAACGTTTCCGAGGATCTCGACCAGGTGATTTGCACCGTTTGCTCCCATACTCACGTGGTCCTCCTGATTGTCCGATGTCGGAATCGAGTCCGTAGATGAAGGGTGAGCCAGTGTCTTATTTTCCGAAACAAGCGCTGCGGCGGTCACCTGCGGCATCATGAACCCACAGTTCAAGCCCGAATCTTCGACGAGGAATGGAGGGAGACTATCCGAAGGCATCGAGTCGGTTTTTCCGTCACTTCTGCCCGCTGCGTCACCGCCGGTCAGTTTGAATATCCGGCGCTCAGAGATGTTTGCGACTTCCGAGACAGCCACCGAAAGCATATCGAGGGCAAATGCGACAGGCTGGCCGTGGAAATTGCCGCCGGAGACTACGTCACCCGCTCCGCGCTGTAACACCAATGGGTTGTCCGTGACGGCGTTCAACTCGCGTTCGATGACGCCTCTCACGTGTGTCAGCGTATCTCTGCTTGCACCGTGTACTTGTGGGATGCACCGCAACGAATACGAATCCTGTGCCCGGTTCGCCTCGGCTGCGGACGTCACAAGTTCGCTTCCTTCGATTCCGTTCCTGATACGTTCAGCCACGTGCTTTTGGCCAGGTTGGTTGCGAAGATCGTGAATCTCCGCCCGGAACGGGTCGCTGATGCCACGGAACGCTTCGAGCGTCATCGTCCCGACGGTATCGGCGGTGTCGAGCAGTGTTTCGGCGTCGTGAACAGCCAGTGCCCCGACGGCGGTGATGTAGTTCGTCCCATTTATCAGGGCGAGTCCTTCCTTCGCTTCGAGACCCGGCTCACCTTCTTCTGTGGTGAGCGGGTCGACTTCAATCGAAGTTAGCACTTCACTGGACGGGACCCACTCGTCTTCGTGACGTGCCTTCCCCTCGCCGAGCATCGCGAGCGCGACATGGGCAAGGGGTGCGAGGTCACCACTCGCACTGACCGACCCTTTCCGAGGGACGTGGGGGTAGAACCCCGCGTTCAGCAGGTCACGTAGTTTCAGGACGACGTGTACTCGCACTCCAGAGCTTCCGGAGAGCAACGAGTTCAGCCTGAGGAGCATCATCATGCGCGCCTCGTCCTCGCCGACCGGGTCGCCGATACAGACCGCGTTGCTCCGGATCAGGTTCTTCTGGAGTGTCGCGACGTCTTCGGGGTCGATAACCTCGTTTTGACTGGCACCGAACCCAGTATTGACGCCATAGATTATTTCACCTGTTCCGATGCGTGATTCGAGATTCGAACGCGCAGTCCGCACGCGCTTCAGTGCCTCGTCGCTAACGGACACTTCTTCGTGGTCGCGAGCACAGGCTACTGCGTCCTCAATCGTGAGGTCAGACCCGGTGAGTTCGATTACCATCGACCTTCCTCCTGATTCACTGGTGTGTCTTTCTCGCTCGGCTTCGTCGTCGCTTGTGTCATACGTATCATTTCTTTGGCTCCTCCAGTCGTTGTCTGAGTAACTCCGTGAACGTGTCTTGGTCCTGCCAGGTGATGCTCTCGAGCGCAACGGCATTCAACCGGGTCACGAACCCGAGTTTCGTGGCGACTAACTCGAGCCACGTGGATTCCGCTCTCTCGGCGGTACGTACCTCGACATGTCCAAATTCGTTCGTGATGTGGGCAATTTCCGTAGACTCGCCATCGTCTGGGTTCTGCTGAACCACGAGCACGTCGGACGACAGCGGTCGGAGCTGTGGTTCGAGAAATCCGACGAATGTCGAGCGTTCCTGCCAGGAGAGACATTCGAGTGTGACTGCATCGAGACGAACCCGTGCTTCGGACCTCGTCGCATCCAGCTCCAATCGTACTCCTTTCGGTGTTTCGACCCGTCGAACGGCTACGTCCGCGTCATCACTAACGACGCGCGTGAGAGGTGTTACGGTAACGCTCTCGGCCGTATTCACGGTCCTCTCGGCTGTATTCCTTCCAGTCATGGTCAGAGGAAAAACGAAAGGTTGCGCGTGGCGAGGATGGTTTGGTCGAGGTAGACGGTTCGTCGGGCTAACTTGAGTGCTCCATCGACACGGCGAAGTTGGTCCTCGCGCTCCCCGACGAGCAGGTCGTGCTCGGTCGTATCCCCCTGATTTCGATAGAGCAGCAGATTGCTCTTCACCCGGATTTCGTCGTCCGATTCGTCGTGTACCCGAACGTTACTCACAAATCGTCGCGTCCGAGACGGGGGGTTTTCCGCCCATGCGTATTCTCTATCGTAGCGCTCCACCCGTGTGGTGAGCGTGCCCATGTCCTCACGATAGAGGAACCCATCCTCACTGAACGATGATTGCTCTGAACCTCGCTCGCGCGTGACGCGGCGGGGGACTCGATACTCGACGTCATCCGTGAGTAGTTCGAGCCATTCGTGGAGTTTCCCGTCGTCCAATCGCTCCGCCTCGTCGAACAGGAACTCCTCGCACTCCAGGCGGAGTTCGAAGCGTTCACTCATTGACATCCTCGGTTGCTGAATCGATGGGCCGTCCGGTCATCGAGCGATACCAACTCTGGTAGAACGTCTGCATCGTCCCGTCCTCGAAGTTCGTATCGTACACCGCACCCGGGCCGGGCCACTCGTCGGAGATGTTCGTTGCGTCACCCATCTCTCCAACCCCCATCTGGAAGTTCGACTTCCGACCGATTTTCTTCCCGAAAGTGCTTCCGGCAGCCTCCGCGATGCCATCCCAGACGGCGAAGTCGTCGACCTCGAAATTCCCGGCGACACTGAACGTGCTGATGCCGGTGTCGTATGCACGCTGTTTGAACTCTTCAGAGGAATCCCGTGGCACGAGAATCCAGTTCCACACCTGCGTCTTTTTTGGCCCTAGTGGCTGCCACTTCCGAATGTTCAAGAACGCGGTAACCTCGCGATTTTCCGGGTCGGCGTTGAGGTTCATCTGAAGGAACGAGAAGTTCGGGAACACGGTTCCGACGCTGGATACGAGTCGCTTTGCAAGGCGGAGTTCCGATTCAGAAAGGTGTGTCTCTGTGAAGATGTCTTCCGGATAACCACCAGCAAATTCCTGATTCTCGAGATAGGCGAGCATACACGAGTGTCCGCTGCACTCGGTTACGTCGACTGGCGTCCGTTCGGCACCGACTGCCGAAAGTTCCGGCGGGAAGATATCCAGATCCATCGCGGACTTGTGAGTGGCGAGCGTATGGTAGGAATCACCCGTAAAGTTGTCCGCGCCGATTTTCCAGTTCGTATCGATTTCCCATCGAATCGGCTCACCGACGACTTCCATTCCACCTTCGGCGAATTTCAGGTGAAGGTCGAGATACCATTTGAAATCGCCGAGGTACTCGTCCAGAGAGGGTGCGGTAGCCGAGAGCGATGCGAACACGAGTCCCTCGTAGCTGTCGACCTGCGGGGCGGAATCGAGTGCGTGCTCACAGGTATCGAGTTCTTTGAAGAACTGTTCTTTGTGCGGGACGCCGACGAGTTCGCCGGTGTTCTTGTAGGTCCAGTTATGGTACGGACATCGGAAGTACGATGTGTTGCCCTGTTCGGCACGGACCACCGTGGTCCCCCGGTGTTGGCACGAATCGA
>NZ_JBZRPK010000392.1:0-4018 GCF_058382125.1 Haloferax sp. s1 | reverse complement strand
GTACACAGTGCTCGTAGACTTTGAGGTATTCTGCCGATGTTTCTTGGACAGGCTCATATGTGACGGTATTATTGAAGAGATGAACGGTGACTACCCAGGTCAGACCTGCGAAAAGCGAGAGAGAACGACGGTCAGTCAATCAGTCAACCCGTACCCACGCCGGAACAGAGCGACGTTCACCGCGACGACGACGAACGTGAGTCCGGAGAGGACTCCCAACGAGAGGTTCGGGTCGACCTCGGTGACGCCGAGGAAGCCGTAGCGGACGCCGTTGACCATGTAAATCATCGGATTGAGGAGCGACGCCTGTCGGAACAGTTCGGGAATCTCGTTGAGCGAGTAGAAGACGCCGCCGAAGAAGACCAGTGGGCGGAGGATGAACTGGTTCATCATCGTCAGGTCGTCGAAGTCGTCGGCCCAGAGACCGCCGATGACGCCGAACCCGGCGAAAAGGAGGGTAATGACGAGCATGAACGCGACGAGGTAGAAGGGCCGGGCGACGCCGACAGTAGTGAAGAACGCGCCGATGAGGGCAACGAGTGTACCGACGAGAATGCCGCGGGTCGCACTGGAGAGGATGTACGCGCCGACCATCGAAGTGTACGAAAGCGGCGAGGTAAGCGCCTCCTCGATGTAGCGGTTCCAGCGGCCGTGGAAGATGGAAAACGACGCGTTCTCGAAGGCGTTCGAGACGGCTCCGAGGACGATGAGGCCCGGGAGGATAAACAGGATGTAGGGGACGCCCGCAATCTCGTTGATTCGCTCGCCGAGGATGACGCCGAAGACAGAGAAGTACAGCACGTTCGTGATAAACGGCGGGACGAACGTGTTTCGCGGGCGACGGACGAACCGGAGCATTTCGCGTCGGAGTAAGGCGTAGAAGCCGGTTACGTCGATATTCATTGTGTCACCTCCGCCGTCGCGCGGCCTTCGCCCTGTCGCGTCATCTCGACGAACACCTCTTCGAGCGACGTGCGCGAGATTTCGAGGTCGACGATTTCGTGGCCCGCGCGGTCGAGTGTCTGGACCACGTCGGGGGCGACGAGTCCCCCCTGTTGGGCGGTGACGACGAGGCGGGTGCCCTCAAGGTTGACTGCCTCTACGCGGTCGTCGTCGGCCGCGAAGTCGGGGACTGCCGTCGGCGGGTCGCGAAGTTGGACGACGATGTCGTCGGTGCCGCGGTCCATCAGCTCCTCGGGGCTGGCGACTTCGATGATGCGCCCGGAGTCGAGGATAGCCACTTCGTCACAGAGTCGTTCTGCTTCCTCGATGTAGTGGGTGGTCAGCAGGATGGTCGTCCCGCGGTCGTTGAGGTCGATGATGGTCTCCCAGAGTTCGTGGCGGAGTTGCACGTCGACGCCGGCGGTCGGTTCGTCGAGGATGAGGAGGTCCGGGTCGGTGATGAGCGCTCGTGCGAGCATGAAGCGACGTTTCATCCCGCCGGAGAGCCAGTCGAACCGGGTGTCGCGCTTGTCGTAGATGCCGACTCGCTTGAGTACCTCGTCAGCCCGTTCCCGCGCCTCCGACTGCGGAATTCCGTGATAGCCAGCCTTGTGTTCGAGCACTTCTCGGATGGGGAAAAAGCGGTCGACGTTGAACTCCTGCGGTGCGAGGCCGATTCGGTCGCGGGCCTCGCGGTAGTCGTCTTCGACGTCGTAACCGAACACGCTCGCCGTCCCGCCGGATTTGCGCACGAGACCGACGAGGATGTTGATGAACGTCGTTTTCCCGGCACCGTTCGGCCCCAACAGTCCGAAGAACGACCCTTCGGGCACGTCGAGGTCGATACCGTCGAGCGCCGTGACGTCGCCGTAGGACTTCGTCAGGTCGCGTATCTCAATCGCAGATGCCATTCGCTGGTGCGTCGTCGGGTGTGAACGCGATTAAGCGTGGTGTACGCGGAATGCATTGTTAGCACGTGCCATAATGGGGGGCGGGAGCGAGGCCAGCCGGGCGGGCTTCGACGTAAGTTTGGTATGCTATAACACCACAATTTATGTCATAATATCCCACCGTACTAAAGTAAATCATTAATGAATATTATCATTATAAATGATTAACTTTTAGTGTCGGACCCGACTCGGACCATGTGAGGCAACGCACAATGGTAGTATCCGCAGCATCTGACCTCACACCCACCGCCACACGACTGGACCGCTATCGACCACCGACTCCACCAACGTAGACGATGACAGACCAACCCAACACGACCCGAACCGACACGACCCGAACCGACACGACCCGAACCGACACGACAACTCGCCCTCCCCAGATCCCTCGGCGGTACCCCAACAACGAGGAGAACATGGACGCGCCGCTCGTCCCCTTCATCCAGCAACCGGGTGAAGAAGACGAGCTGACGAACGTCCGGCGCGAACTCGCCGCGCTCCGTGCCCAACTGAACCGTATCGAGCGAGCTATCCAGAATCCTACCGACACCCAATGAATCCGACCGAACTCGACAGCGACGTCTTCGTCCGCGATATCGACAACCCGAAAGGCCGCGAACTCCGCGAGATGCTGAACACGCAGGACTTCGTGTTCGCACCCGGCATGTACCATGCTCTCGACGCGCGGCTCGCCGAGATGACCGGCCACGACGCCGCCTACATGTCCGGCTATTCGACCGTCCTCGGGCAGTTCGGCTTCCCGGACCTGGAGATGGTCACGATGACCGAAATGGTCGAGAATGCAAAGCGCATGGTCGAGGCGACGAACCTCCCTATCATCGCCGACTGTGACACGGGCTACGGCGGCATCCACAACGTCCGTCGCGCCGTCCGCGAGTACGAGAAGGCCGGTGTCGCCGCCATCCACATCGAAGACCAGACGACGCCGAAGCGCTGTGGCCACATCGCGGGCAAGCAAATCATCTCCCGCGAGAAAGCTCGCGCCCGCTTCGAGGCGGCCGTCGACGCCAAGCAGTGCGACGACACGGTCATCATCGCCCGCACCGACGCCTACGGCTCGGCCAACGGCGACTGGGAAGAACACCTCGAACGCGGTCGCATCTACGCCGACGCCGGCGTCGACCTCGTCTGGCCCGAGATGCCGAACCCGTCCCGTGAAGATGCGGTCAACTACGCCGAGAAGATTCACGAGACGCACCCGGACCTGAAGCTCGCGTTCAACTACTCGTCGTCGTTCGCGTGGTCCGAAGAGGAAGACCCGCTCACGTTCCAGGAGCTGGGTGACCTCGGCTACAAGTACATCTTCATCACGCTGTTCGGCCTGCACTCGGGTGCCCACTCGGTCTACGAGGACTTCAAGAAGCTCGCCGAAGAGGACGAACAGGGGCAGTTCGACCTTGAACAGCGCTACCTCGGCCACCCGACCGAGAGCCACCACGAACTCTCGTTCGTCTCGCGCTACCAGGACATCGAGACGGAATTCGACCCCGAGGCGCGCCGCCGCATCGAGGAGTCGGAAGGCTTCAGCGAAGACGAAGCCGACCCCATTACGAGCAACGCCAGAGCCAACGACGATGACTGAGCGACGCCACGACCGCGAGTTCGTGCGGACGTTCTTCACCTCGCCGACGGCCGTCGAGGGCGAAGACGACTCCGCGAAGATGCTCCGGAGCGCCGCCCAACTCCGCGGCATGCAGGCACCGGACGTGTGGGTGCCGGACAACGAGGATGCAACAGCACCCTCGATGCGTGACGAGGGTGCCGAGAACATCATCGAAGTCGTCTCCGAACACGGCGCGGACTTCCCCGGCGAGATTCACCCCCGAATCGTCTGGCACCGCGACAGCCCGACGACTCGGTATCAGGGCTTCCAGCACATGCTGGAAATCGCCGACCCCGAGCGAGGAGCCATCGAGCACATCGACGGATTCGTCGTCCCCGAAGTCGGCGACATCGACGACTGGAAGAAGGCCGACGAGTTCTTCACTATCGTCGAAAACGAGCACGGTCTCGAAGCAGGCAGCATCGCCATGTCCGTCATCCTCCCGTGCGGTCATGCCTCCCTCTCGATGGGGACACACCGCGAGCAGATCGGCAGGCTCACAAAC
>NZ_JBZRPK010000393.1:0-4050 GCF_058382125.1 Haloferax sp. s1 | reverse complement strand
GGACACTCACCGCCTTCCCGGCCGAACCGGGCGACGATTGGGTGGCGACTGCCCGCGAAGGAGTGCAGTCGTTGATTGGCGTTCCCGTCGAAGTCGACTGCCCGGAGCGAGTCCGCCGTATCGACTTCCAAAAGGAAGGGACGGACCAGCAAACCACGATATACAACGTCGTCTGCCGAGCGGTGCCCGTGGAAGGGTGTCCAGTCGCTTCGAACCCTGAACTCGACGGCGAAGCGCTACAGGACCTCAGATGGTTCGACGAAATTCCGACGGAGTGTGAGGGACCGATTGTCGAGGATATCCGGTTGTTTGTCGAGTGAAAATCCCGCAGGAATGACGAAACCGTCTCCTTCAGTCAGTTCGACGAATTAGCGACAGCCCGGTCGTACCACGATGGCTGTTCCACCGTCGTCGACCCGATATCTGAGTAGGTGGCCTGTTCTGTCACGTTCACCTCGTCGCCGTTCAGCGTTCCCTGAAATGATAGCTGATACGTTTTGACGAGTCCGTCCGCAGTGACCGTCGCTGTGAGATTGGCGGCCGTAACGTTCGTCACCATCAGTCCGACGACTTCCAGTGAATCGCTTTTAAACGATGTCGCAGTGACGCGATAGGTCGATTCGTCCTGCTTCGTGACTGAGTCGTTCGAAAATCCCGCAAGGAGAACCGGGATCCACCCATTGTTGAGCGGTGTGCCGCGAGAGACCTCCGACGGGGGGACGGTTTGCCCGCTCGGGCCCGCAATGATTCCGTACGTGCTATTCTGTCCCGTCTCGATTTTTCGGAACGCGACAGACCCGTTTGAATAGTGGGCGACCGTGCCGTTCGTTTCGTTGCCGGACCGTGGGAACGACCCCTCCATAGTCGAATTGAACAGGAAGCGGTTCTCAGTCGATGAGACCTGTGTCGAGACCGTGTTACGGGTGTATACCGTTCCATTCTCCGCATAGCTGATTTCGGAAACTTCCTGCACTGAGTAGGACGACTCTTGGAGAATAGTTTCGTGGGCACCCGATACTGTAAACGGTTCTTCGACACCGTCAGCAGTTATTCCCGGCGGGAATTGGGCGGACTCCTCTGCTGTAGTCGTCGCAGTCGTGGTCGTCGTTGTAGCTGTGTTGGGAGTTGTCGTCGAAGTTGTGTTTGCGGGTGTCGCCGTGTCTGTCGTCGGTGAACCGGGACCGAAGCCAAAGCCGGAACAACCGGCAAGGAGGACGATACTGAGGGCGGCGAGTGCTGACCAGCGAGAGCGCATAAAGACAAATTTCTAACAACTCAAGGAATGTCTTGTGGCTACCTCAACACCGTGGACGCAAAACGGACTCTCGTGTCGTTCTCGGGTGAGGTTCCTCAGCAGACAGCTGCCGGTTTCGATTGGGTCTCCGACTCTCCGCGGGTGAGGAGCGCGGTCACGAGGAAAATCGCCGCCGTCGGCAGCATGACCAGTCCGATGGTGAACTGCCAGAAGCCGAGGAGGAACAGCCCAAGAGCACTGCCGACAGTTAGGGCGAATCGATTCCGGACTGCGCCAGCGGCACCAACCCATCCCAACCCGATAACGACCGCGAACAGAACGAGTCGCGATGTTTGATAGCCGGGTTGTGGAAGCAGGGCCACGAGAAATATCGTTTGGAGTGCTGCGGCTGCGACTGACGCTCCTCTGAGGATGTTCGCTTTCGAGTAGGAGGGCATCATATGTTGTGATACGTCTGTTGGTTAGTTAATAGTTTTCTCAGAAGTGGGCCGGTCGTGCAGTCAAACCGTTGAGATGGGGTATTGACACCTACAAAGAGAGACGAGAGTTACGTCTCCACCCGCCAGTCCTCCGCTAACAGTCCGTAGTGGTGCAAGTCGAGGTGTCGCCCGTTGTGGTAGACGTGGTTACGAAGCGTCCCTTCGTGTGTGAAGCCGAGTTTCTCGGCCAGCCCACGCGAAGCCCGGTTCGAATCGAAAATCCGAGCCACGATTTTGGTAACTGGCAAGTGGTCGAATCCGTATCCGATGAGCAACTGGCAGGCTTCGGTGGCCAATCCTCGACCGTGGAACTCCGGAGCCACGTAACACGTGAGTTCGGCGTTCCCCCAGTCTTTGTCAATATCTACGAGTCTGACTCTCCCCGCTGGCGCTTCATCGCGGCAAATGAGCAGTTCGACGTCCGTATTTTGTTCCTCAAACTGTTGGGCTACTGTGTGTCGGCTTCGAGGGTTCGGAGCGCCGAACCCCTGCCATAAATCGGGGTTGTTGATCATCTCGTGGAGGAAGTCGATGTCCTCCCGTTCGATGGTTCGAAGCGTGACTGTGTCCCCGTGAAGAAACGCGGCTCCGGGCATAATGTAATTTGTTTGATAGAACTGAAATTTGTTTGGGGGCTTCGAAGGTTAATGGAGAGTTGCCGGTGTGCTGTGCTGTCGTCGGGAAGAGGACGTCGGCGAGCAACGCGATGGCGAACGCCGCTGCGAAGACCAGCCCCGCTAACGCCCGTGCTTTTCGAAGTCGCATTCATGAGTCTCTGAGGGTTGGTGGTCGGCCGCGAGGGCCCCTCTTCACGTCGCGGGGCCGGTGATGTCAGTTGGGGGCTCGCTCCGTGAGTCGACGGCGTCAGGGATGGTGACGGTGCGGGGGGTCATCGCGGGTTAATTACAGGGGTGGAAAAAGAGAATCAGCCGCTCAGTGCGTTCCTAGCACTTCACTTCTGGAGGTCCACACGATGGATTCTTACCTCGGCATCCACCCCGCTGATGATTCGCGTCTCCGGGTACGCTGTCACATCGGGCTTCCAGGTGTTCGTATCCACGCCAATCGACGCCCCGTCATACAGCAGCTCGACGCCAGCGTTGCCGTTGCCGTCGATGTCCTCCGACCGAACCAGTCGAACCGTGTGTCGGTTGGTGTCGTTGTCCCACGTCCCGGAAATCTCCGTCGTCGCGGTGCCGCCATCCTCCCGGATGCATTTGATATCGCCGTTGGCCTTCACGACGACGCGCCGCCGATTGTTGCCATCGACCCAGGTTTGATACAGCGAGAGCGCACTGGTTGAGGCCGACGACTGAAAGGCAAACTCCCAGACCCATTCGCCGTTCACCATCCGCAAGCCTCCCTGCGGGGTGTGCGAGACATTTTGCGTCGTCGTATCGCCCGCAGGGATAACCATCGCCCCCAGATCCGCGGACGCGGAACCGTTTTCGATAGTCCACTCCGGCCGGTATCCGAACGTCTGGGTTTGCATTCGATCCTGGATGCGGCCGTCGGCAAAGTCGTCCGACAGGTAGCGGTCATGCTGGTAGACCCGCCCGTCCTCCGCGATTAGTTGCCCCGACGTTTTTGCCGAGTAGAGGCCGCGGTCACCGCCGAACCCTTCAGTGTCTTGCATCATATAGACCCGGCCGCTTTTTTCGGGGACGAGCGCCTCTTTCGAGACGTTGCCAGACGGCTTGTAGAGGTAAATCTCACCGCCGAGAGAGAGTTTGACGGCGTGGTCAAGGCCGTTCTGGAACTCGCAGTTCCGCATCTGGACTTTGCACGTGTTATGGGATTTGACCGCCGACCCCTGCGTGAGTTCCTCTGTGGCGTTCCCCGTGAAGACAATGTCTTTGACTTTGAAGTGCCCGCCTTTCGGGCGGAGCGACGCATCCATCTGGAAATTCTCGAGGAGCGCGTCGTCGACTTCGACACACCACACCGCGGGTTCAAGGCCGGTTTTGACGACAACGTCCGAGGGGCTTGAGCCCTGGCCCTGAAGCAGCGAGAACGGCCCTGTATGTGGTTCGTGGCCCGCGAATATCAGGGGCGGAAGTCGCGGTAACGGGCCATCGTAGGTCCCAGGTTTGACTTTGACAGCAAACGGGTGGTTCATCTGTAACGCAGCGACCCGATCCCACGCCTCGGCAATCGTCTGCACTGGATTCGACTCCGTCCCCTCGTTTGAATCGTCGCCGTTGGCCGAATCCACCCAGATTTCGACTTTTTCCTCAGTCGTGAATGGTAGTCCGCCCTCAGGAATGTGTTTTGTCGAATCGGAGAACCCGGCGCCGATCCGTGCTTGGTCTATAG
>NZ_JBZRPK010000394.1:0-4051 GCF_058382125.1 Haloferax sp. s1 | reverse complement strand
GAATAACATACACAGATAAATGTTTTTCCGTGATTTGCTAATAAGTTCGCAGAACCGAAGGGGGGCTGTTTTTACCAACCGGTGCCGAAAAACCGCTATGACCACGCCAGATGGCCAATTGACGCTCGGCCAGTGTGCCGGGAAAGAGTCTGGTGGCACAGGCGACACGCGGCCTGACGAGGAGGCCGCCATCGTCGCCGGCGACGCCGGCCAGCACGTCTCCGATGTTATCGACACGGACGAGGTGCGCTTTCCCGACCCCGACGGGACGGTCGAAATAGCCGTCACACAGGTTGACTACACCATCGAGGGTGCGGGCCGAGACGAGTATCCCGTGCTCCATATCTTCGGCCGGACCGCGGACAACGAGACCGAACACGTCCGTGTTCTCGGATTCAGACCGTACTTCTACGCCCCCACCGATAGCCTCGACGACGAACTCCTCGACAAGGATGTCATCACCGGGACCGAACCCGGCTACGAGAGTATTCGCGGCGAAGAACTGACGAAGATATTCGGCCGTACGCCCCGCGACGTCGGACAGATTCGTGACGAGTTCGACCACTACGAAGCGGACATTCTCTTCCCGAACCGTCTCCTCATCGATAAGGACATAAACGACGGCGTTCGCGTCCCCGCCCGCCGTCTCGACGACGGGACGATTCAGATTCCCCACCAAGAAATCGAGCCAACGTCGGTCGAGGCGGACCTTCGGGTGAACACCTTCGACATCGAGGTCAACGACCGAAACGGCTTCCCCGAAGACGGCGAGGAGCCGATTATCTGTCTCACCAGTCACGACTCCTATCGGGACGAGTACATCGTCTGGCACGCGGTCGCGCCTGATGGCGAAGGCAAACGACCTGACTCGCTTCCGGGCTACGACTACCTCCGCGACGGCTCTGCGGTCGAAGTTCGAACGTTCGACGAGGAGGACGCGATGCTCGACGCGTTCGTTTCCTACCTTGAGAAGACCGACCCGGATATTTTCACGGGCTGGAACTGTCTCCCCGAAGACACTCGCGTGCTTCTCGCAGACGGTACGGAGAGGAAAATCTGCGACGTGGAGGTCGGGGATACAGTCGTCGGGTCCGATAACCAACAGACGACGGTCGCAGAGGTCACGAACACGTGGGAGAGCAAAAAGGAGGTGAGAGAGTTCGAACTCGCCGATGGGACGACACTCCAAACCTCCGACGAGCACCGCATCATGGTCGGGGACGACGAGGCCGTCGACTGGAAAGAAGGTAGGGACGTTCAGGTCGGCGATTACGTTCTCAAACCGCGGAAACTCCGCGTCGACGACATCCGGGTCCCAACGCTCGCTGACCTCGTGCCGGACCACTGTCAGCGCTTTACCGACCAAGACTCCGTCAAAGCGTTCAAAAAGCACCTCCCGTACGGTGCTGTGAGTGAGCTTTCGGACGAGTTCGGTGTGGCGAAAGGGACACACTATCATCCACATACTGACACGTGGACTCCGGAGCGGTGCGAGCAGGCGGCTGAACGGTACGACATTCCGATGCCCGACGGGGGACGGAGCTACCGCCGGACGGGCGTCGACCTCGACCGTGAACTCACCGCGCACGAACTGTACCTTGCCGGGCTTGTTCTCACCGACGGGACCATGTCGGAAGACGACGGGATACGGTTCTACAACACCCGGACAGAACTCCACGACCAGTTCCCGGGTGGAAACTCGCTCACAGCCGACGGGAAGGGCTGTTTCAAGCAGGGCGTTCTCGACTACGCCACGATGCATGCGTTTAACGGGCTCGGTATCCCGTTCGGAGACAAGAACGCCGGAGAGGTCGACCTCTCGACCATATATCGACTTCCCGAGCGATACATTGCTCAGTTCCTCGCGGGTGTTATCGACGGTGATGGCTGCATCTCTTCGAGCGTCACAATCGCCGCTGAGAACAAGTCTATCGGCAAGTGGTACGTGCGGCTCCTCCAGCGGCTGGGTGTGTACGCCCAGCAGCGCGAACATATCGTTCGAATTCCCGACTCGGCTCGTGAGATCGACCGACTGAAGCAATTCGTCCTCCCGCACATGAGCCACCCGGAGAAGGTCGGCCGACTCGCTGCCTTCGAGGGCGGACAAAGTGGGGCCACCGAGAACATCCCGTACGCACTGTTCGACGCGGCAACTGGAACCGACGAGAAACGAATTGGAAACGACAAGTGGCGTCGGGGAATCAATCTCAAGCGATACGAGACGAAAGCTGACGACTGGGAGGAGTACGTTTTCGTCGAGGTCACGGACATCTCTCGTGTCGGCGTCGAGACGACGTACGACCTCGAAACAACGACTCACAACTTCGTCGCGGAAGACTGCCTCGTCCATAACTGCGACGACTTCGATATTCCCTATTTCCTCGACAGACTCGACGTGCTGAACCCGACGAGCGATTACGACCTCGACTACAACCGTATGTCCCGACTCGGCGAAGTCTGGCGCGGCGGCTGGGGCGGCCCGGACATCAAAGGCCGCGTCGTCTTCGACCTCTTGTACGCATACAAGCGGACACAGTTCACGGAACTCGAATCCTATCGGCTGGATGCGGTCGGCGAACTCGAACTCGACGTGGGCAAAGAACGCTACTCCGGCGATATTGGCGACTTGTGGGAACAGGACCCGGAACGCTTGCTCGAATACAACCTTCGTGACGTGGAACTGTGTGTCGAAATCGACCGCAAACAGGATATCATCGCGTTCTGGGACGAGGTGCGGACGTTCGTCGGCTGTAAGCTCGAAGACGCGCCGACGCCGGGAGATACCGTTGACATCTACGTCCTCCACAAGGTTCACGGCGAATTTGCCCTGCCTTCAAAAGGGAAACAGGAGTCGGAAGACTACGAGGGTGGGGCCGTTTTCGACCCCATCACGGGCGTCAAAGAGAACGTCACGGTGCTCGACCTGAAGTCGCTGTACCCGATGTGTATGGTGACCATCAACGCGTCGCCGGAGACGAAAGTCGACCCCGAGTCGTACGACGGCGATATGTTCCGTGCGCCCAACGGGACGCACTTCCAGCAGGAACCCGACGGCATGATTCGGGAGATGGTCGACGAACTCCTCACGGAGCGTGAGGAAAAGAAGGCGCTTCGAAACGAACATGACCCGGGTTCGTCCGAATACGGGCAGTTCGACCGCCAACAGCAAGCTGTTAAGGTTATCATGAATTCGCTCTACGGCGTGCTGGGCTGGGACCGCTTCCGCCTCTACGACAAGGAGATGGGTGCGGCGGTGACGGCGACCGGTCGAGAGGTCATCGAGTTCACGGAGCAAGCGGCCAACGAAATCGGATACGAGGTCGCATATGGGGATACTGACAGTGTCATGCTCGAACTCGGTCCTGACGTGTCCACGGAGGAAGCAATCGAGCAGTCCTTCGAGATTGAAGAGCACATCAACGCCGCCTACGACGACTTCGCACAGGAAGCGCTTGACGCAGGCGAACACCGCTTCCAAATCGAGTTCGAGAAGCTCTACCGACGATTCTTCCAGGCGGGGAAAAAGAAGCGCTACGCTGGACACATCGTCTGGAAAGAGGGCAAAGATGTCGACGACATCGACATCACCGGCTTCGAGTACAAGCGCTCTGACATCGCCCAGATTACGAAGGAGGTCCAGAAGAACGTCATCGACATGATTGTCCACGGGCAGGACACCGAAGACATCAAAGAGTACCTCCACGACATCATCACCGACTTCCAATCCGGTAATCTGCCGTTAGAGGAAGCTGGTATCCCCGGCGGCATCGGGAAACGACTGACCGCGTACGAGACGCCGACTGCGCACGTGCGCGGCGCACAGTACGCCAACGCCTTCCTCGGGACGAACTTCGGCCGCGGGTCGAAACCGAAGCGCGTCTATCTCAAGAAAGTCCATCCGTCGTGGTTCAGGAAGCTGGAAGACGGGGACTTCGACCCGCAGATGGACGACCTCTACCGCGACTTCAAGCGCGACCCCGACGTGATTTGTTTCGAGTACGCAGACCAGATTCCCGACGAGTTCGAAGTCGACTGGGACACGATGCTCGAC
>NZ_JBZRPK010000395.1:0-4078 GCF_058382125.1 Haloferax sp. s1 | reverse complement strand
GAGTTGCTCGGCAGCGTCGGTCATCTCGATAGGGGTAAGGGTGTTCGTCTCTTCGTCAAACATCCGCACGCCACTAACGTCGAACCCAACGACCTGCTCAACGGCATCGAGAGCGGCTTTCGCGATAGTCTGAGGGTCTTCCGCCTGAGGCAGTTCTCGGCTCGCCTTGTTGAGCGTCTTGAGTTGTCGCTTGTGTTCCTTCCGGTCGGAGATATCGATAAGCACGCCGGTCGTTCCACGGAACTCCGCATCGGGTCCAGCAGGGAGTTCGCTGAACCGAATTTCGAGTGGGATGACGTTCCCGTTTTTGGTTCGAATCGGTGCCTCAGCAGTCATCACGTCTTGGTCGGATTGGTAGAGCTGTTTACGAGCTTCTCGGGCGCTCTCGGCGTCAACAACCCGCAGCGGCTCGCTTGATGATGAGGTGTTGACTAGCAGGTCCTCGTAGTCTGCCGGATCGACATCATCGGCCTCACCCGCAAGAAGGTCCGTCAACGGTCTTCCGATGAGTTCCTCTCGGTCGTAGTTCGTCAGCTCGCACGCGCCGTCGTTGACGAGAGTGAACCGGAGGTTCTCGTCGGCGGCGTACACCCCCTCACCGACTGCTTCCACCATCGTCCGATACCGCTCTAGTTTCTGCTTTCGCTGAATCCGTCCGGAGATGTCCCGAACGCAGGCGAGTACGTGTGGGTCACCCTCGAATTCGATTCTCGATGCCGAAATTTCAACTGAAAGGGTCGAACCGTCGGCGGTGCGGTGTTCGAGGGCGTCGGAACAGGCTGTACCCGCTTCTAACACCTCGTCGACGAACCGGTCAAATGTGGTCGTATCGTACGAGTAGAGTTCAGACGGAGCAGTCGACAGGAGGTCATCTCGATTGTATCCAAACAACTCACACGCTCTGGGGTTGCAAGCAACTATCTCGTCGTGCTCGTTGTCAAAGATGACCATTGCATCGTTGCTCTCTTCGAAGATTTTCCGGAGGAGGGATTCACCGACGTTCGCTCGGGACTGTGACGGTTCACCGTGTCTAGTCCGTTCGTGAATTCGCAGAGTAAAAAACCGGGATTGCTCGTAGTCGGTCGCGTCCACGGTGAACGACACGGGAACTTCGTGGCCCTCGGCATGGACGAGAGAACTATCAGTGACTGCTCTATGCGGTCGCTCGGGTGGAGACGCAGCACGTTGGATAGTCTCGAGTGGGGTGTCGTGGTCCGTCGGAAAGAACCGAACGATAGACTTGCCAACTAGTGTGTCTAGGTCATGCCCCAAGAGCCGCTCAACTGGTGGGTTCGCGAAGACAACAGTCCCTCCCTGGTCAATCGAGATGATTCCTTCGCCGGGGTCGATGATCACCTCCCGTAGGAACCGCCTTCCGGACGTTGTTACTGATGACATGTGTTATAATCGGCTGTGTGATAGCATAATACTGCCTTGGTTTCGTAGTTATCCCGGGTTGACGATGGCGGCGAATAGCCATCCTTGACGAATTACACGAGTAAACGAGAGCCTCGAAAGCCAAACAGTCAACGACACCGAGTCGTTCGGTGGGTCCGATTTTAGTCGACTGTTGAATGGGTCCGACTACGTGTTCCAGACGCTTCTGTGTGGCAGACAGCGCGGGTGTTCCGCTCTGCTACGTGTCTCGACGGAGAACCCAGATAGAAGCATCGTAGGGGTAACGAGGTTCGAGTAGACCCCGGAATTTAAGCACGTAGGTAGGTGTGCTGCTAGCCATGTTGCCATTCGTTCTATAGAGCTAGGTCCCTTTTGTTAGTCTGGACTAGTCATGGGGACGAAAAACCAAACGTATGGGGGGGCAGCGACCCACAGTAGCCGAGACGGACGGCCGTTCCGTCACACTTCGAAGTCATTCCAGCAGGAGCTGAACACCTTGGCACAGCTCATTGGGCGGAAGTGGAACTTAGTTATTATTGCGACACTCCTCAATGAGGGGCCGATGGGGTTCAGTAAGATCGAAAGCGAGGTCGAGGGGATTTCCAATAAGGTCCTCGCGGAGAGCCTCCGGACGCTTGAAGAGCACGGAGTAATAAACCGTGACATACTCAGCGAGCGTCCGTTTCGAGTCGAGTACTCGCTGACGAAGCAGGGTGCCGCCTTCGAACCACTCATCGAACGAGTGCGGTATGGCGACCTTCAGGTCACCTCCACAGATACCTGAAGCCGACATTTTCGGTGGTCGGTCGTCGGAGAGGGCATGGGAATCCCTCGCCGACTGGAGTGTTCGTGACTATAGTAGGGCGGCGTCTCGAAATCTCAACCGGAGTCCACACTCACAGTTGCTCACAGGCGTACCGAAGGACTGCCACAACACTGCTGCTGGCCTCGTATCGGGCCGAAAAATACGGCTACAGGATAGACTGCTGCCAGGGTGATGGACACGTGAAATCACGCCGGGCTCGTTCTTTATTTGGTGATACGATACTGGTAGCAGCGCCGACGAACATAGCAATTGGTAGGCATGTTTGCGAACACTCTCATAGATATACGTCCAGATTTCGTTTATATACCTCTCGGGGCCGCATTCTCTCGAAATCTGAATGTACTGATTGCCGGGTAACCGGGTGTCTGATGTCTCACCGTCTGCGCATGGCCTCATGGTATGAAGATATTTTTACTGAGGAACTCATTAGTTATAATAATATTATATATCCCTAATCCCTACAGCTATATGCCCACAGTCGGGATGGATTCGAAGTGATTCTGCTAACATAGATTCAGCCGATTCTGTCCTAACTCGTGGGGTGATAGACGACGAGATGAGACCATGAAAGACACATTCCGATTAGTACTGATACTGTTTCTGGCGATTGGTATGGTTACCGCTGGTGGCGCGATGTCGGTAGCTGCCGATCACCAGAGCAACGAAGTTGACATCGATACCGACGACGGCGAAATAGAACACGACGGCGACGACGCCGAAGTCGAAGACGACGACGGAGACCTCGACTTCGAATCCAACGAGGACGATAAAGAGGCCGACATCGAGTTCGAAGATCTAGAACTCGAACAAGATGACGATGACCTCGACTTCGAAGACGATGAAGACGACCTCGACTTCGAGAGCCACGACGGCGGTGACGACGTCGACGTAGAGACAGACGACCACGAAATCGAACAGCACGACGACGAGGTCGAAGTCGAGGACGACGAAAACGACCTTGACTTCGAGGCTGACGAAGACGGTGACCGCACCGATATCGAGTTCGATGACGTCGAAATCGAGCAAGATGGTAACCGCCTCGAGGTTGAAGACGATACCGACGGCCACGACCTCGACTACGAGGCCGAAGACGACGACCTCGACGTCGAACACGACGAGGCCGAAATCGAAAAGCACGGCGACGAAGCCGACGTTGAGTTGGAGGACCTCGAGTTCGAGAACGACGGCGACCTCGACATCGAGTTCGACGGCAGCGGCGGAATCGACATTGACCTCGACGGTGACGACATCGATGTCGACACCGACGACCACGAGATCGAACAGGACGGCGACGACCTCGAAGTCGAGGATGACGACAATAACCTCGACTTAGAGAGCGACGGCGACGACCACGAACTCGAAGCCGACGACGAACACGACATCGAACACAACGGTGACGATGTCGACGTCGAAGGCGAAGAATTCGAGTTCGAGAACAACGGCGATCTCGACTTCGAGACCGACGAGCAGGAGATCGAGTTAGATGACGACGACCTCGAAGTCGACACCGACGACGGCATCGACTTCGAGAACGACGGCGACGAAGTCGAGTTCGAGGATGACGACCACGACATCGAACAAGATGGTAGCGATGTCGACGTCGAAGACCACGATGAGGACTTCGAGTTCGAACAGGACGACGACGAGGCAGAGCTAGAGACCGATGACCACGACATCGAACACAGTGGTGACAACCTCGATGTCGAGGACGACGACGGCCTCGACCTCGAGTCCGACGGCGAAAGCATCGACCTCGAGCGCGACGATAACGACGACACTGAAGTCGGAGCATTCCTTGACGACCTGACCCGAGAGGAGATCATCGAACTCGGTACCACGGTCGGCGCGGACGAC
>NZ_JBZRPK010000396.1:0-4095 GCF_058382125.1 Haloferax sp. s1 | reverse complement strand
GTTCGAGGCGGTCGTCCAGTTCGTTGACTTCGGTGACGGTCGCTTCGGTTTCCGACCGAACTGCGTCGATATCGTCGAGGGCGTCGGTAGCGGCGAACTGGCCGTCACGCGAGCGGGCCTCCGCTTCCTCGGTCAGGCGCACGAGTTCGTCCGCGGACGAAGCAATCTGTTGAATCGACGCTGAGAGGTCGTTTATCTCGTCGGCGGCGGCCATCAGATTCTCCGTTTGCTCGCTTGCACCGTCGGAAATCTGCTGGATGGACCCCGATACTTCCTCGCTTGCGGACGAGACATCGTCGGCCCGCGAGGCAACGCGATTAGCGAGCGTTGTCACGTCTTCACCGAATGCTTTGACTGTTCCGACGGTCTGTTCGATATCGTCCATCATTTCGTTGTATGCCTCCGCGACAAGCGCCATATCTTGGCTGTTCGAATCGGTCGGAAGGCGAACTCTGAGGTCGCCGTCCGCCGCCCGAGTCATCGCTTCGCTGTACTCACGGGCGTCGGCGCGTTGGTCACGGAGGTCGTTTCGGAGGTTGTCGATGCCGCGGACGACCTGTCCGAATTCGTCGTCGCGGGTCGTTTCGAGTTCCACGTCGAGGTCCCCCTTGCGGAGTTCGGAGACGGTCGATTCGAGGTTGACGAGCGGAACTGCGGTGTTGCCGCGGATGATGAATGCGAACGCGCCGAGCCCGAGCATAAAGAGGAACAGAAGCGTCGCAATCTGGAATCCGACGCTCCGAGAGAGTGCGAAGACGCTGCTTGCGGGCGCGTGCAGGAGAAGCACGTCACCACCGTAAACCGGGACGTGCGCGACGACATGTGGCGAAGAGATGAACCCCTCGACCGGCGAAAGACGCGAGACGCCAACTTCACCGGCGAACGCATCGCTGAGGGAGTCAGAATTCGTTGCGGGGTATGCGACGTTCGATTGGCCGCCGCCACCGTCGTACAGGACGGTCCCGTTTTTCGTCACGAGTTGGGCGAATCCACCGTCGAGTCGATTTCCGTCGAGTGCGGTCCCGAGCGACGATGCTTCGGCCACGAGGACGATTGCGTGGGGTTCGAGGGAGGGAAGCGGCGCGACAAAGCCCATGTAGGCGACGCCGTCCTTGACAAAAACCGTGGTTCGCTCGACGCCCTCATCAGAGAGGTCGGCGCGGTCTGGGAGCGGGAGCGTTCCGTTCTCGAACAGCGGTGTACCGACAGCACCGTCTTCTGACGACCCAATGACGGTGGTCGTTTCGGTGTTCACGAAGTGCAACGCCGCGACGTCGTCGGGCATATCGGTCTTCGCCTGCGTGAGCGCCGTAGAGGAACGGTCCCCGAGGGTACTCCCCGCCGACGGGTCGGCAGCGACGATACTCGCGAGCCGTTCGCGTTCTTCGAACCACGAATTGACTTGCAGTGCCTCGCGTTCTGCCTCGGTCAGGAGGTCGGCGCGGGCGTCTTCGTCGATGCTGGATGCCGTCTGTTGATACTGAATGATTCCGACACCAGCTACGAGGATGGAAACGAGAAGCATCGCGGAGACGAGCCGACGTATGTAACTTTCTGTAATCGCATCAGGGAGCCGTCTTTCGGCCTCCTCAACGATAGTATCAGCCATTAGAGAAACCGACCAGAATGACGTGCATAAATCCGCGTTTCTGAATATCAAATTCGATATTATTGTGGGTTCGATTGCGATTCTCGGAGAGCGTTTTTTAACGCAGCCGGTACCGCTCCGAACGTCAACCACATTGTTGCTGGACGCTAGCAGACCTCATGGACGTTGGCTTTCGCCTCCTCGTAGCGGGGTTCTGCATCGTTGCGCCCTCGCTCATGTTCGTCGGGTTCGTCCGTCTCCTCGACGCCATGCGAGACGATGCGCTCGTCGAGCGCGTCCTCGACAGACTCGACGAGGATGCCGGGACGACCGGAACGTCTCTCGACCCGACCGCGTTTCTCCAATCCGCCCGGGAAAAGTCGCACCAACAGATGACCGTTTGTCAGGGGTGTGGCGCACCGAACACGGTCGGGAGCAGACGCTGTGGGCTGTGTGGAACGCGGCTAAAACGAAGATAGCGAGAGGAAGACTTAGAGGAAGTCTTCGATGTGGTCGGCGACTTCCTCGGGGGTGTCGCCGACGGGGACGCCCGCGTCGTTGAGGGCGGAAATCTTGGACTCCGCGGTACCGGTTCCGGAACCGGAGACGATAGCGCCGGCGTGACCCATGCGCTTGCCCGGCGGTGCCGTGCGGCCGGCGATAAAGCCAGCGACGGGCGTGTCCATGTTCTCGGCGATGAACTTCGCCGCCTGCTCTTCGTCTTCGCCACCGATCTCACCGCACATGACGACGGCGTGCGTGTCGGGGTCGTTCTCGAACGCTTCGAGAGCGTCGACGAACGACGTGCCGATGATTGGGTCGCCACCGATACCGATAGCGGTGGTCTGGCCGATGCCGCGCTCGGTCAGGTTCGAAACGACCTGATACGTGAGGGTGCCGGAACGCGAGACGAGTCCGACGTTCCCCTCCTCGAAGATGTTACCGGGGAGGATGCCGAGTTTGGCCTCGCCGGGCGTGATGATACCCGGACAGTTGGGGCCGATGAGGCGCGTGTCGACTTCAGACAGGCGCTTGTTGACCTTGGCCATGTCCTGCGTCGGGACGCCCTCGGTGATGGCCACGACGAGGTCGAGGTCCGTGTCGAGTGCCTCGAAGATGGCGTCGCCGGCGAACGCCGGCGGGACGAACACGACGGAGGCGTTGGCGTCTTCCTCTTCGACGGCCTCGGCGACGGTGTCGTAGACGGGAACGCCTTCGACTTCCTGACCGCCCTTGCCGGGGACCGCACCAGCAACGACGTTCGTGCCGTATTCCATCATCTGCTGGGTGTGGAACTTGCCTTCCCCACCGGTGATACCCTGTACAACTACCCGCGTGTCGTCGTCGACGAAAATGCTCATTGGGACACCTCCTGTGCGTTCTCGACGGCACGCTGGACGGCGTTCTCCAGCGTCCCTTCGACCTGTACGAGTTCCGTGTTCAGAATCTCCATCCCCTCTTCGGCGTTCGTGCCCGCGAGGCGGACGACGACCGGTTTCGGAATCTCGTCGAACTGCTCCAGCGCTTCGTTGATACCCTTGGCGACCTCGTCACCGCGGGTGATGCCGCCGAAGATGTTGAAGACGACAGAGTCGACGTTCTCGTCCGAGAAGACCATGTCCAGCGCGTTCGCCACGCGCTCGGCCTTCGCGCCGCCACCGATGTCGAGGAAGTTGGCGGGGGAGCCACCGAAGTAGTCGACGAGGTCGAGCGTCGTCATGACGAGTCCGGCACCGTTGCCGATGATACCGACGTTGCCCGACAGACGGACGTAGTCGAAGCCGTATTCGCCAGCTTTGGCTTCGAGTTCGTCCTCGTAGGAGTCCTCTTCCATCGCCGCGAGGTCCTCGTGGCGGAAGAGCGCGTCGTCGTCGATGTTCATGACGGCGTCCGCAGCGACGACATCGCGGTCGGACGTAATCATGACGGGGTTGATTTCGATGTCCGACGCGTCGTTGGCCTCGTAGAGGTCGTAGAGCGTCGAGAGGAACGAGGCGACGTCGAAGGCGACGTCGCGGGGGATTCCCGCCTCGAAAACGATCTTGCGGGCCTGGTACGGGTGCAGGCCGAACGCGGGGTCGATGTGCTCGCGCGCGATGGCTTCGGGGGTCTCTTCTGCGACTTCCTCGATGTTGACGCCACCCTCCGTCGAGACCATCGCGACGGGCTTGCCCTCGCTTCGGTCCATCGTGATACCCACGTACAGTTCGTTTTCGAAGTCGACGCCGGCCTCGACGAGTACCTTCTCGACCGTGTAGCCTTTGAGGTCCATTCCGAGGATGTCCTCGGCGGCCTGTCGAGCCTCGTCTTCGTCCATGGCGATCTTGATGCCGCCAGCCTTTCCACGCCCACCGACGTGTACCTGCGCCTTGATAGCGGCGGGGTATCCGATATCCTCGACCCCCTCCTTAACCCCCTCTTCGGGCGCCCCGCTGCAGGACCCCGGCCCCGGGATCCCCCCCTCTCTGAGAATTTCCTTCGCCCCGTATTCGCGTCGCTTCATTACC
>NZ_JBZRPK010000397.1:0-4099 GCF_058382125.1 Haloferax sp. s1 | reverse complement strand
GCCCTCGGGTCACCCGACGGCCACGCCCCCGAAGTCGTTCACGGGAAGCCATCGCTGGTCGAACACGACGGCCGAGGTGTCTTCACCGACCTCCCCGACCGAATCGAGGTCGGACGCTACCACTCGCTTGCAGTCGAACACGACGACATTCCGGACGAATTGGTCGTGACCGCATACACGGTCGCCGAAGCAGGAGGGAATGATTCGGTTGACAACGACGACAACACAGCGACCGACGACGACACAGCGGTCGACGACAACACAGCGACCGACGACGCGGACGAAACATCGGTCGTGATGGGTGTCCGCCACCGCGAGAAACCCCACATCGGTGTCCAATTCCACCCCGAGAGTATTCTCACCGAGTCGGGGAAAGACATCGTTCGCAACTTCGTCTCAATCGCTGCGGGCGAAGGTCCGGCGACCGAGGCGTGGAGGGTAAACGATGACTGACGATTCAAAACACCTCTATCACGTCGACGGCGACCTCGTCCCCGCGGACGAGGCATCGGTTCCGGTCACTGACCGCGGCTTTCTCTACGGAGACGCCGCCTTCGAGACGCTCCGCGCCTACGGCGGCGACGTGTTCCACTGGGGCGCACACGCGGACAGACTCGCTGAGACGTGCGATATACTCGGGATGGACCACGGACTCTCAGACGACGACCTCCTGCGCCGAATCGACGAGACGGTAGCCGCGAACGACTTCGCGGACGCCTACGTCCGACTGTCCATCACTCGTGGGAGCCAACCCGGTCGTCTCACCCCCGCCGAGGCGGTCGACCCGCGGGTCGTCGTCATCGTCGAACCGCTCCCGCGAGGCGGCCGCGGGTCGGGCCCCGTCTGGGACGGCCCCGCGGCAGTGCAGACGGTTCGAACGCGCCGCATCTCGGACCGTGCGCTTCCCGCTCGGGCGAAGACCCACAACTATCTCAACGGCATCCTCGCACGAACCGAACTTCGAGTAACCGGCGCTGACGAGGCGCTCATGCTCGACTCCGAGGGCTACGTCACCGAAGGCGCGACGAGTAACCTCTTTTTCGTCGACGACAACGCGCTCTGCACGCCCAGTCTCGACGGGCCGGTTCTCCCGGGAATTACACGCAGAGTCGTCTTGGACCTCGCCCGACAGGAAAATATCCCGATTCGGGAGCAACGATACACCCCCGATGACGTGCGCGGGGCTAACGAAGCGTTTCTCACGAATTCGACGAGGGAACTCCGACCCGTCGAAACAGTCGACGGTATCGCCATCGGCGACGGGCCGGTGACGAAACTGCTCGCGCGACTCTACGACGACTACGTGGAGCGGCGACACTACGGCGACGAGAAGTAGCGACACCCGAATCGGGCCTGCTCAGAATTCGACGTTCGAACTCGAACTTCGGTCCACGGGGTCGGTCTCGATGGGACCAGTCCCGACAAACGAGAAGTCGTCGTCGGAGAGAAAGACGTGGTCGCCGTCGATGGTGAGGTCCAGGTCGTCGAGAACCGCGCCCTCGCACGGCCCGTAGTTACAGTAGCCCGTATCGGCCTCGAAGTACGCGCCGTGGTTCTCGCAGATGACCTCGCCGTTGCGCATCGTCGCGCCCGACCCTTTGTCGAGTTTGATGTGCGTCAGGTGCATACAGTAGTTCAGCCACGCCTGAATGCCGTCATCGGTGCGAACGAGTATCGCTTCGCGCTCCTCGTCGTCGTCCCCGCATACTCGGAAGAGAAAGGTCGTGTCCTCGGGTACGTCGTCGACCGAGCAGATTCGTTCGAGGTCGCTCATTGTGCTCCCGTTAGGGTGGTGTGGAAAATCTCCTTCGGAAATAGTCGGCGGTGCTGGTGGGAGAACGGATGAATACTACACACTCACCCGCGCGGTCCACAGCATCCAGCCAGCGTGTAGGAGGACGGTGAGGCTGGCGATAGCCAACGGCGCAGCGACGAAGAGCGCAATTGCGACGGCGGCACCGGGAGGGAGTGGTGCGTCCGAAGACCTGTCCATGATCATAAACGGCAGTACCGGAGCGACGAGGGCACTGAGCGTCTCGACCACCCGAAAGAGACTGTGGACGATAACAGAACGTCCGCCGAGTCCATCGAGTTTGCGGTTCCGAACCAGACGCCACCCATCGACGGCCGCGTGAATGAGAAGAACGGCCCAGAGTATCCCCAACGCCCCGAGTGCGATTCCCCACATGTTCCCGAACCCCGGTGGAACGGTCAGTTCTGTCTTCGTGAACACCACGTAGGGAACCACGCCCGAACACAGGAACACGAAGACGAGGAAGACTTCGACGGTGAGGAAGCGGGGGAGTGCTCTTACCGGGGACTGGATAGACATGTGTAAACCTCAGGTGTTTCGTCACGGAGAATGTGGCTACTATCCTGAAAACCCTATTGGCAAGGTTGACTGTTCGGGTGTCAGTACATCCGAGTTACAACGTATCCCAGAAATGACGGCGCGACAAGACGCGCCGCTTGGGTGTGTGATTTTCAGGAGCATAGCGGGAGGTAGATTTGAACCACACTCGCAACGCTTCGCGTTGCTCGCTGGTTCAAACCTACTGTGCTATGAAGCCGACCTCAGGGGTCGCGCCGAGACGAGCCTCGGCGGTCAGGAGTTGAGGTCGGCAAAACCATAGCGGGAGGTAGATTTGAACTACCGATCTCCGGGTTATGAGCCCGGCGGAATCTCCTGGCTATCCCATCCCGCTGAATCAACAAATGCGACATCTATTGTTAAGGCTTCTGTTTCGGGCGCTGTGTGTCAATTTTCACCGTGACTCTCGCTGACTCGAACGGCCAGCGATTCGCCATGTGAACAGACTCTCAGCGACGTAGTTCAAGAGCATCGACGCGCCGATTGCAATCGGTAACGGAACGAGTTTCCAGAGGTCGATACCAGCGACCGGAATCTCCAGTGGAATCTCGCCGAGTGCTCGGACGACGAGCACCTGCACTGCGAGACCCCCACTTCTGACGAGGTTCGACTTCAGGAAGCGTCGGACCTTCGCTGTGAGATGGTCCGCGCCAGCGCCCGCGAACGTCCAGCGGTCGTTGATGAGAAACATCACGACGATAGCGAGTTCCGCACCGGCGAGTTTCGCGAGTTCGCCAGCGATGCCGAAAAAGACGATGAGAAGACTGCTCAACGAGAGGTCGAACACCGCGCCGACCGCACCCACCGAGACGAACTTCCCGAATCGAGTTCCGGACGTGAGGGCAGAAAGCCGGTTAGTCATCCGTAACCTCCACCGAGAACTGCTCGATGAGGGTTCGTTCGTCGTTTCGAGCGTCGATGAGTTCGTGGAGGCGGTCCTCGCGAATCGTCCGAGCGCGGTGGCGCGACCGAAGGAGTCCACGAGCCATCTTGAGCGTCGTGTCCACCGGCGAGACCGTAGAATTCGGCTGGTCCTCCCAGACGACGGGCACCTCGGCAACGCGGTGACCGAACGCACCCGAAACGGCGATGAGTTCGATATCCCACGCGAACCCGGGTTCGTAGAGGTGGGTTCGAACGTCCGCCCACGCCTCGGCAGTCATGGCTTTCGCCCCGCACTGGTAGTCGTACAGCGGAACGTCGGTGAGATGACGGGCGAGCCACGCAAACCCATCACCGAGATAGCGACGCGCGACTGTCTGGTGCGAGGCGACGGTCGCGTCAGGGTGCCGTCGTGAGCCAACAGCGAGGTCGGCACCGTCATGGACAGCATCGACGACGTTCGAAATCGACGCGGCCGGGGTACTGCCGTCGGCGTCCGCAAAGGAGACGATATCCGTGTCGAGAGCTTCGAACCCGGCGGTGATGGCGGCACCTTTGCCGCGGCGTGCATCGACGGGGTTCACCTCGGCGACAGTCGGGAGAGCATCGAGAGAGTCGAGTACCCCCGTCTGCGGCGCGTCGAGTTCGACCCGGACCACAGCGAGGTCGAGTTCCTCGACGAGGGCGTGCACGTAGGGGACTAGACGATCAGGGTCGGGCCGGTAAGCAGGGACCACCATCCCGACGGACTGCGACATGCACGACAATTCTTCGAACGGGGTAAAAAGCAACCCGCTCTTGTGCGCCCCCGCCATCACAAAACGTATTGCATCCGGCGCGCCTTCA
>NZ_JBZRPK010000398.1:0-4135 GCF_058382125.1 Haloferax sp. s1 | reverse complement strand
GATTTATCATACCCGGAAGGGTGATTTTAGAACTAGGGACAGGGGTGTAAGAATTAAAGAGTAGTGGGTTACTGCAACGGTTATGGAGTCCGTCTAAACAGTGATCCTGAATTAGTTGGAGTTCATTGGCGTCATGATTCCAACCCGCAAGGGTACGACACAAAGCGAAATGATGAATAGTGGGATGCACGGACAGGAGCTTCAATCCCACAAGGGTTCGTCTGAAACTGCTGACCGGCTCGTGTTGACGCGACTTGAATGAGCTTCAATCCCACAAGGGTTCGTCTGAAACTCGTCCAGCGACAGCATTTCACTGGTAATCTCGCCGCTTCAATCCCACAAGGGTTCGTCTGAAACGCTCGGTACGCGCTCGGGTGGAGCTTTGGGTTAGGGCTTCAATCCCACAAGGGTTCGTCTGAAACCTCCCCTTGGGTTTCTGAGGCCATGCTCTGGCTACGGGCTTCAATCCCACAAGGGTTCGTCTGAAACTAGGTCTATGCTGCCGATATCAAGTGTCGCGCTGCTTCAATCCCACAAGGGTTCGTCTGAAACTCTTGCGATAAGGTATCGGGCCAACTCGTGAATTTGCTTCAATCCCACAAGGGTTCGTCTGAAACCTATATCGACGTTATGTCTCGGAGGTGTGCCGATGAGCTTCAATCCCACAAGGGTTCGTCTGAAACCTATATCGACGTTATGTCTCGGAGGTGTGCCGATGAGCTTCAATCCCACAAGGGTTCGTCTGAAACAGAAGCGTTCTTCTCGGATGCCGAAATCGTCAAGCTTCAATCCCACAAGGGTTCGTCTGAAACAGTCGGTAAATTTGTGGTGGTTGGGATGCAATCGGGTGCTTCAATCCCACAAGGGTTCGTCTGAAACAAGTTGACTCGCTTGGTCCGCCACGTTTCCGAACTCGCTTCAATCCCACAAGGGTTCGTCTGAAACACGCGTCCGGGTCCCCAGCGACTGACTCGGCGTTCTCGCTTCAATCCCACAAGGGTTCGTCTGAAACCGCGCAGTAGTTCGACTTCGACGTGTCTCCGTTGCTTCAATCCCACAAGGGTTCGTCTGAAACTCTTTGCCGACATTAGTACGATTCGATTTCCAGCAGTGCTTCAATCCCACAAGGGTTCGTCTGAAACTAAGTCGAGTTTCTGTGCGACCTGCTCGTTCGTCATGCTTCAATCCCACAAGGGTTCGTCTGAAACGCCACGCCCACTCACTCGGCGTGTGGTCGCGTCCTGCGCTTCAATCCCACAAGGGTTCGTCTGAAACCCGTGTGAATACACGGGGATAGAGGTCTATAGACACGGAATTCAGATGAATGTTTCCGTCGACCCTCAATACCCCTCAACCCCCCGGGGGGTCGACGGAAGCCGTCAGAACCTCATGTAAAGCGGCTACCGGGGTCGTCTGTGTCTCCGTACGTGGTGAAATCGAACGCGTCTGGATTCCCAGCCTCGAAGATAACGATTGAGTCGTCTGGCTCAAGTTCATTCTCGATCTCGTTCTTCAGGGACGTAATTTGTCCCAGCGTAAGCTCACCAAAAAAGACGGAGTATTGCAGGTGTTCGAGTCGGCGTCGAAGCAACTTCCGATAGATCCGAGTTCGTTTGGCAGGGACATCGTACACGACAATGACGTACATGTCACCACCACTTCTCCGTTGCGTGATATGGCTCCCCTGTGAGAATGTGCTTTTTTAGACTGTAGACATCTGTTTGGATGAGCGTCTTGAAACTCACGTTACGCTTGAGTCGCGGGTGTTTTACTGTCTCATCGAGTGTTCGCTCAAACTCTTCGAGTACGGTTAACCGCCCGTCTTCGGTAAGGAGGCACCCCTTGAGTTCATCCTCAAAATCAGCAATCGTAATCTGCTTTCGATTCACGAGACGGAATACGAGGCGATCAGCAAGGATTGGTTTGAAGATATCCGCGATGTCGAGTGAAAGGGTAAACCGCCGTTCACCAGGTTCGTGCACGAATCCAACTGTTGGATCAAGTGCAGTCTTTCGGATTGCGGAGACACAACTCGTATAAACCATCCCATTTAGAAACGAGATGAGTGCGTTCGCCTCGTTGGATGGGGGATTGTATTCACGTTTCGTCAACTCAAATGGGTCTGCGAGAATTGTGTCGAAACAGCGGTAATACTGCTTTCTCGCGTTCCCCTCGACAGCTCGGAGTTCGTCGATATCTTGTGCTTCTTCAACGTCTGTTTTTAGTTCCTGAAGGGCAGCGACTGTCGAGCTAAAATCACCTCTTCGTCCGGAGTAATACTGGAGATTAGATCGCATATTGTGGATACTTGCCATGATTATTTGGTGACCAATCTGTAACCGCCGCTTGAGGTCATCATATGCACGGACCTGTTCAACGACTGTATTCCCCGAAACTTGTCCTCGTTTTGGGAGATAGGACCCTCTATAATAGTCTTTCCAGCCAAAGACATGGACTGGAACTCCATGCTCATTCAACAGGCCGAGTGCCCGCGTATTGAAGCTGATTTGGCCGTGAAGATAGAGTGAATCGATCGACTCGACAGGGAGATACTTTGTGTCTCCTTCTAGGGTGTCAATACGGAGCGTTCCTTCGTTCCGCGCCAATTCTCCGTCAGCGAAGATGTGGTGATTAGCTTTCGTCATAGCTCATGCCCAACAAAAATCTTGGTATAGGCAGGACCCGCAGTACGGCTTTGTGTTCAGTTCTGGTGGTGAATCGCGACTGACGACATCTAAAATTCCGCGAATGGTCGCTTCGATTTCAGCGGTCGCCGGCTCATCAAGTCGGACTGACTCCCGTTTCCGCTCTGTCGGGTAGGCCAAAATTCCATCTTTCTCGATGTCATGAATCTCCTGGAGGTACCAGAGATAAAACAGGAGTTGCATCCGGGCGGGTTTCTCAAGAGCGGAGGAGACTTTCACCTCCATCACTTCGCCCGATTCGAGGAGGTCTAGTTGAATCCGATTCCCGATCATGAATGACCGCCGAGCACCACTGTAACTCGTCTGGTCAACGTGTGTACCCCGCTGAATATTGGGCGTCTCGCGGTCAATATCGATTCCTTTGGCCATGAACCAGAGTTCACGTTTGCAGACGTGGTAGTACTGAACCATGAGGCCGGTAATGGGCGTCTTAGGGCGTCGACTAGGGTCTCGCTCGTCTTCGACGTATTCCCTGATTGAGTCTTTAGAATCCACCAACGTCCACCTTTTGTTGCTGCTGTTTAATATATGTTATCACGACACATACATTATCGTACTAACTAATATTGGTTTCTCCAATATGGAATGACTGTCGCAGAGAGAAACAGCGGGTGCCTCTGGATATATCTCTAAAACAGGTCACTTAGAACGTAGTAAAGCGTCCTGACACAGTATCTTCCTTTCCGCGAAGTCCACCACGCTCTAATTCATATTGGAGTGACCCCTGCCCTGTATAGCGGAATACCTGAACTCCGTCTGCAGTTCGTTTCTTCCCGTCAACACGAACAACTCCTGGGAGTTCTTCAATCGTGCTAATTGGGAGGCTGACTCGAATACTCGAAGCGGCATCGAGTTTTGTGTATGCCTCCGGGTTGCCATCGGTAAAGAGGTCTGTGAGGATATTCAACTGGGCGACCTCTGCGTCAGTTGTGGCAACCAACACGTCTGCAGTCTGGTAACCACCAATCAAGGACTGTTGGGCAAGTTGGCCAGCTTTCGCATCATCAATCTGCTTTCGAATCTCCTCTGTCGTAATCGATTTCTGTCGAAGTGTCTCGAAGTATTCGTCGACGGCATGGTGCGACACTGCAACGTCTGGGACCGCCTCGAAACTGTCGAGGTTCCCAAGAACTGTCGAGATGAGTTGGAGGTGACCTGGAATCCCTGCATCGGTAGCCCCATGCTCGTAGACCCAATGGGCAGGCGGGGATTTATTCGGTGATTTCGGTGTTTCTTCATCAGGGTCTGCGAGAGTCCACACAACGACGCGACCACCGTTGAGTCCCCATTCGTATGATCGATTACACCGACCTGCAGCCTGAACGATGCTGTCGAGTGGGGCGATATCGCGGAAAACAGTCTTGAAACTCAGGTCAACACCGGCCTCGATTGCTTGTGTTGAGACAAGGACGAACGGGACATTACTACAC
>NZ_JBZRPK010000399.1:0-4152 GCF_058382125.1 Haloferax sp. s1 | reverse complement strand
CCTCTGGAATCGTGATTTCGAGCGGGCGGAAGAATCCCTCGTTCGTTTCTGCGTCGGGGAGCGTAATCGCCTGGAAGAAAGCGCGAATATCGGAGACCGACGCGGCGTACGGCGAATTGATTGGCCCGGCCGTCTCGGAATCGGTGCCGGTGTAGTCGAGTTCGACCGTCTCGTCGTCGATTGTGACGGTGACCTCGACGTGCACTGGTTCGTTCGTAATCCCGTCGTCGTCGAGGTTGTCCGTCGCGGTGTACGTTCCGTTCGGGAGGGTTCGAATCTCCTCTCGAACGAGGCGCTCTCCCGCATCGAAGTACTCCGAAATCGCCGCTTTGACTTTCGAGACGCCGTAGCGCTCGAATACTTCGACGGCACGCTCTGCGCCGACTTGCATCGAGGACCGCTGTGCTTCCATATCGCCGTGGGTCACGTCCGGTAACCGTGTGTTTGCCATCACGATGTCACGAACCGCCTCGTTGCACTCGCCACCCTCGTAGAGTTTCACCATCGGGTACTGGATACCTTCTTGGAAGATGCTAGTCGCATCTGTCGTCCACGACCCCGGGTCCTTCCCGCCGACGTCGGTCCAGTGGGCTTTCGATGCGGTGAATCCGACGAGTTCTCCGTCCACGAAAATCGGGGCGACCATCGCAACGTCGTTGAGATGCGTTCCGCCGTGGTAGTCGTTGAGGAGGACGACATCGCCGGGTGCAAATCCGTCGGTTCCGAACTTCTCGATGGTGTCCTGTACACAGAATTTCAGCGTTCCGAGGAATCCGGGGACGCCGTTTGCCTGTGCTACGACGTTCGCATCGGCGTCGGTGATGCCGCAGGCGTAGTCGAGTGTCTCGTAAATCACGCTCGACTTCGCGGTCCGACCGAGATTGATGAACATCTCCTCGGCGGCGCTCTGAATCGCGTTCGTGATTACTTCCCGCGTGAACGGGTCGACTGTGACCGTGGATTCCGTCTGCGAGTGTGCTGACATGGTTATGTGATGTGGAGTGTGCCGAATTCGTCTACGTCGAACGACTGGTCTGGGTGGACGAGTGTGGTACAGGCCGGTTCCTCGATGACGGCGGGACCGTCAAACGAGGTCATCGCGGGAAGCGCTTCGCGCTCGTACACGCGAGTCTCGCGAACACCCTCTGTTCCGAAATCGACGTCGCGTGTTCCTTTGATGGCGTCTTCCGGGTTCCCGTCCCGAGTAATCCGTCCAATCTCGGGTTTCGGCATCGGTGCCGACGCCGTGACCCGGAGCGTGACGACCTCGACTGCATCGTCGAGGCTGAAGTTGTACGACTGTTCGTGCAGGTCGTGGAAGCGGTCGATTGTCGACGTGATTGCCTCCGGACCGATGTCCCCAGATGGAATTTGGGTGTTGACGGTGTGTTCCTGCCCGGTGTACCGGAGGTCGACGCTTCGCGTTATCTCGATGTCCTCCTCAGATACGGACTGCTCCGGCGCGTAGGCATCGTACGCTTCTGCCTCCAATTCGGCGAACGCCTCGGCGACCGTCCCGGCGGTTTCGCCGTCGAACGGCATCACACGAGTTCGCGCGAAGTCTTTCCGGAGGTCCGTCATGAGCATTCCCCACGCCGAGAACTGGCCGGGGGCGCGGGGAATAATCATCTCGCGGACGCCGAGTTCTCGGCCGAGTGTCGCTGCGTGAAGCGGGCCAGCACCGCCGCTCGCAACCATCACGAAATCGCGCGGGTCGTGGCCGCGGCGGATGCTGACCTGTTTGAGCGCGTTCGACATGCTCGAATTCACGACGCGGAGTATCCCGTGGGCCGCCTCACGGACACTCGTCCCGAACTCGTCGGCCAGCGGTTCGAGCGCGTCGCGTGCGGCATCGACATCGAGGTCCATCTCCCCTCCGAGGAAGTACTCCGGATTTAGTCGACCCGTGAGGAGATTGGCATCGGTGACTGTCGGTTCGGTCCCGCCCCGTCCGTAACACGCCGGGCCGGGGTCGGCACCGGCGCTTTTCGGACCGATGTTGATAGAGCCGCCTTGGTCGACCCACGCGATTGAACCGCCACCAGCGCCGATTTCGACGATATCCACGACGGGTATCTTCAGCGGATACCCCTCGTCGCGGGGTGACGATTCGAGCCAGTATTCCGTGTCGATGGTGAGTTCGCCGTCCTGCACGAGCGACGTTTTCGCCGTCGTTCCGCCCATGTCGAAACTGATGACATCCGACTCGCCGATTCGCTCGCCGACGCGGGCGGCACCGTAGACGCCGCCGACGGGGCCGCTTTCGACCATCTCGACCGGACTTCGACGCGCCTGCGAAAAGCTCGCGGTTCCCGCGTTCGACTTCATCGCGTAGGCGTTCCCCCGAAACGACGCATCTTCAAGTCGTCCTTCGAGGTTATCGAGGTAGTCGTCGACGACGGGTCGCACGTACGAGTTTAGGACGGCCGTGTTGGTCCGTTCGTATTCCCGGTACTCCTTGGTGAGTTCGTGCGAGAGCGTGACGTAGGCGTCGGGGAACTCCGCTTCGATGAGTTCCCGAGTTCGCCGCTCGTGGGACGGGTTCTCGTAACTGTTGATGTAGCTGACCGCGATTGTATCGAGTCCCTGCTCGCGGATTTCACGCGCGGCGTCTCGGACGGCCGCTTCGTCGAGTGGAGTCAGCGTCTCGCCAGCCTGGTCGATACGCTCCGGAATCTCCCAGCGGTTTCGGCGCGGGACGAACGGTTCGGGTTTCTGATACCGGAAGTTGAACATGTCCGGTCGGTTCGCTCGCGTGATGTCGAGCACGTCCCGGAAGCCCGCTGTCGTGATGAGCGCCGTCTCCGTGCCGGTTCGTTCGGTAATCGTGTTGATGACGACCGTCGTTCCGTGGACGAACTGGTCGGCAGTTGTCTGGTCAACGACACTCTTTTCGAGTGCGTCGAGGACGCCGTCTGCGAAATTCGACGGCGTCGTCGATGTCTTTTCCAGTGCTAACTCCCCGTCGTTCACCGCGACGAGGTCGGTGAATGTGCCGCCGATATCGACGGCGACTCGTGTTTCGTGTGTTGTCATGGTGTGATAGTGTGGTGTCTGTACTCTATTCTCCGTCCACCGACCGGTCGGCTAACGAGACGCCCTCCGGTAACTGGTCGAGCACGTCCGCTCGCTTCTCGCCCGGACTGTGGAGACACCGGGTCTGGTGGCCGTCTTCGACTTCGACTAACACCGGTTCGACCGCATCGCACGCCTCGAACGACCGGTGGCAACGCGGGTTGAACGGGCACCCGCTCGGCGGGTTCATCGGGTCCGGCGTCTCGCCCTCGATATCCACTTGCGTGGGCTTCATCGCGCGCTCGGCCGCTTCGACGACTGGAATCGCAGAAAGCAACTGCTCGGTGTAGGGGTTCACCGGATTTTCGAAGAGGCGGTCGCTGTCGGCGACTTCCATGAAGTTGCCGAGGTACATCACGCCGATTCTGTCGGCGATGTTCTTGACGAGGCTCAGGTCGTGGCTGATAATCAGGTACGTCAGTCCCAGTTCGTCCTGTAACTCGTCGAGAAGCGAGATGACCTTGGCCTGCACGCTCACGTCGAGTGCGCTCGTCGGTTCGTCGAGGACGACGAACTTCGGTTCGACCGCGAGCGCGCGGGCGATTGCAACCCGCTGTTTCTGCCCGCCGGACAGTTCGTTCGGGTACCGATTCCGGAATTCGACCGGCAGGTCGACCCGCCGCAGGAGTTCGGCGACGCGGTCGTCACGCTCGGCTTTCGTCCCGATACTGTGGACGACTAATGGCTCCTTGACAATCGCCCCGATGCGTCGACGGGGATTCAGCGACGAAGACGGGTCCTGATAGACGACCTGAATATCGCGCCGGAGCTTGCGAAGCGACTTCCCGCTGAGCGCCGTGATATCTCGCCCGTCGAAGGAAATCGTCCCGCCCGTGCTCTCGTAGAGCCGGGCGACGGTTTTTCCGAGCGTGGTCTTGCCACAGCCGGATTCGCCGACGATGGCGAACGTCTCGCCGGGGTAGATGTCGAAGGAAACGCCGTCGACGGCTTTGACCGAGGATGCGGACCGTCGGAGCAGTCCCGAACTGACGGGGTAGTATTTCTTGAGATTCTGAATCGAGACGAGCGGACTCCGGGTCGACTCGCTAGCGTGGTTCGTTACTCTGTCCGCACTCG
>NZ_JBZRPK010000400.1:0-4158 GCF_058382125.1 Haloferax sp. s1 | reverse complement strand
GGACAGGCGGAAAGTAGGGGGGTAGAAGGGCGTAAGATCGTCGGCAGCGTCAGGTGTGTATAAGGGACAGACCGCGCATCGCCGCGAACCTCAACGACGGGTTCGTGCCGATTCGGGTCGATGTGGACCGCCACCCGCGCATCCGCGAGCGATACAACATGGGCGGGTTCCCGTCGACGGTGTTTCTCGCGCCGGACGGCCACCCGATTACGGGTGCGACGTTCATCGGTCCGGAGGGGATGCGACAGGTCATCGACCGCGTCCGCGAAGTGTGGGAAAAGAAGGGGTCCGACGCCGGGCGAACCCCGCGCGCACTCGCTGGTGACCTCCCACCAGCGGGCGAAGTCTCGCCGCAAATCGAGGCGCACCTCGCCGGCCAATTGGAAGTCAACTTCGACGAATCCCACGGTGGATGGGGTGACGCCGCGAAGTTCCCACTTCCGCGGACCGTCGAGTTCGCCCTGAAACGCGACCAACAGCGCGCGCTCCGGACGCTCGATGCGATTCGTGACGGTCTATTCGACCCCGTCGAAGGCGGCTTTTTCCGCTACGCTGACGACGCGGCGTGGACAAAGCCGAATCGCGAGAAGACGCTGGAGTCGAACGCCGCACTTCTCCGAGCATTCGCCAACGGCTATCGGTACACCGGCGAGGAGGCGTACCGTGACCCCGCCGTCGAGACGGCCGAATTCCTCGTGGAGTCGCTGTGGACCGGGACCGGATTCGGTGGGAGCATGGGTCCCGCTTCGGGAACCGATTACTACCTCCTCGGGGCTGAGGGTCGTGCGAGTGCACCGGGACCACGAACCGACCTCACGGTCTACGCCGGCGGCAACGCCCTCGCAGTGGACGCCCTCTTGGTTCTCACCGGACTCACAGACCACGAACAGGCCCACGAGTTCGCCGCTCGAACCCTCGACCGAATCGGCGAAGACCTCGTCGAGGACGGCGTCGTGACGCACTTCCACTCAGGCGGCGACGTCGGCGAGTCGCTTCTCCTCGAAGACCATGCGCGTGTGGTCACCGCGGCCTGCCGCGCCCGGCAGGTACTCGGTGACGGCACCGTCGCAGGCGAGTCCTATCTCGACTTCGCCGCGGCAGTTGCAGACGCAGCCATCGATGAACTGTTCGTCGACGATTCGTTCCTCGACGGCCCTGCGAGCGGCGAGGCGCTTCTCTCGTCGCCGCTTCGCCCCCTCGACGGGAACGCCGAGATGGCGAACGCGCTTCTCGACCTCGCCGCGCTCACGGACAACGACACCTATCGAAACGTGGCCGAGACGACTATCGGCGCGTTCGCCGGCGCGTGGGACCGCATCGGCGTGCAGGTCGCCGAGTACGGGACCGCGGCGGCACGACTCCTTCGCGACCCGATTCTCATCGAACTCGGCGACGAGGCCTGGTCTGACCTTCACCGCGCCGCGCTCCGCGTTGCCGACCACGAGGCACTGGTCGTCCCCGAAGCCGATGTTACCGACGGTGTTGCCCGTGTCAGCTCTGGAACTACATCAGTGGAAGCAACCACTCCCGACGAGTTGATGCAGGCGGTCTCCTCAGTCACACCCGACGCCTAAGTAGAATTGATGCCAACACCAACCGGGTGTAAACATCCGGTTTGTTTATAACGGAGAAACGAGACGAACGGAGCATGACCAGTCTTCGAGACCTCGGGTTGTCCGAGTACGAAGCCCGTGCGTACCGAGCATTGCTGCGGACCGGTGCGACGACGGCGAAAGAATTGTCGCGTGCGAGCGACGTTCCGATGGGTCGGATTTACGACGTGCTGAACAGCCTCGAACAGTATCATCTCATCCGGAGTCAGGCGGCGAGTCGCCCGAAAAAGTACGTCGCTGTCGAACCGGACACGGCGCTCGACCGACTCCTCGAAAGCAAGCACCAGGAGTTAGAAGAGAAAGCAGAGCAGTACGAAAACGTCGTCGCGGAGTTGACCGACGAACTCGACGCCGCAGAGCCGGTTCACGACCAGTTCTGGACGGCCGCCGTCGGTGCAGACGAGACGATGGACCTGCTCGTCGAGCGGTTGGCAGCGGCCGACGACACGCTCATCATGGTTGCCGGAACGCCCTCGCCGCAGTTCGACCTCGGCACGCTCGGCGACCTCGTCGTCGAAGAACTCGAAGCAGCACTCGAACGAGGCGTCGAGATATCGCTCCTTATGTCACCGGACCTCGTCGACAGTCTTCCCGAGAGCGTCGGTCGGCGGTACATGAATCGGCTCTCGAAGCTCCCGAACTTCCACGTTCGGACGGCGGAGAATCTCACAGGCGTGTTCAACCTCAGCGACGACGTCGAAGTCTGTATCGAGGTTCACAACCCGCTCAACCCAGGACAGGCGTTTGCGATGATCGACCTGAAAGACCCCGACTTCGCCGCGGACCTTCGGTCGACGTTCGACCCGCGCTGGGAAGAGGCAACGCCGCTTCCGTTGTAATGCCACTCCCGCTGTAACGCTGCTCCCGTTGTAACGTCGCTCCCAATGTAACACCGACTTCGCTGTCGCGTTGCCACCGTCGAAATAGAACCCGAAAAACGCAGAAAAACGTAGAGACGTTAGACGTCGAGTTCGTCGCGGAGTCGCCCCAGCGTCACTTCGCGCTCTGCGTGCGCGTTGTGCTGGTGAATCGATTCGTCGTTCGACTGTTTCATGTGGACCACCGCGTCGTCATCGAGATGCTCGAACGAATCGACGGCCATCTCCGCCATCGACCGGACGCAGTCTTCGACGAACTTCGCGTTCGCGTGGGCGTGGTACGTCATGTGGTCTTCGTCCGGGCGCTTTGCGAGGTTGTAGATGCGTGCGGACATCGAATCACGGGCGATGTCGATCAGGTCGATCAGGTCGACATCCGGCGACCCTTCCGTTTCGACGGTGAGCGTCGCGTGGCCGCGCTGGGAGTGACCCGGTTGCGGGACCTTTTCGAGGAACTCCTCGATGGTGTCGTCGTCGACCGAGAGGTCTTGGAGCACGTCGCGGGCGCGGGAGGCGGACATTCCCTGCGAGCAGGGACAGACGGTCATTCCGACGACTTCTGCGCCGATCTCTTCGCGGGTTCCGTCCTCGGTAGCGGTCGCACTCGCAATGATCTGGGCGGTGCTTTGCGTGGAGAGACCGCTCGCGGGGGTGTCCTCGCGGACGACGAGTTCAGCGGTCATGCTGACCTTGGCGGTCGACGTGTAGTCGTGTTTCGCGAGGAGGCGCTCGGCGGCGTCGCCGCACATATCTTCGACGCGGTAGGCGGGTTCGGAGACCGCCGCTTCGAGCACCTCGTCGATGACCTGCATATTTCGGCTCATGTCGATGCCCTTGCGGCCTCCCGGAAGGTCGACGAAGACTTCGAACTCCGCCATCAAGACGAGGGGACGCTTTCCGTCGCGGGCGATCTTGACGAGCTTCTCGACGCCTGTGACGCCGACTTGGCTCAACCCGACGGTCACGTCCGGCTGAGAGGCCTGGACGTCAGGCAACTGGTGACTCATCGGCGAGTAAGAAGTGCTGTTGCTGATTAGTGCTTTCGATAGGGGAACGGAATCACGAGAAGAAACGGCAATGTGCGCTGGATTTTCTACCTAGAACGATTTTCGGGAGTAGTCTGGCTACCGAGTGTCGTTTCTGTGTCGTCACTGCCGTCACGACTGTCGCCGAGTAACCTGTCTCTCCTTGCCATTCTAAACCCAACAATCATCCAGCACCAATGATTCCGTGAGTAAGTTCGGTCCACTCGATTTCTGTAAAAGTGTACATTTCGCTGTTCTACTCGCGTTTACCTCCTCACCACAGAGATAACTGACACAACCTATATGTTCCAAGTCAACATAGGACATGGCATGAGTGCCGAAAGCCTCGAACGAGAAACGCGGAGCTATCTGAGCAATAACGTCCCGCAGATACAGGAACACGGCGGCTTCTTCGAGATACAAGACATCGACGAGGAGACCGGAGAAGTGACCGTCGCCATCGGCGGTGCGTGCTCCGGATGTGGTATCGCACCGATGACGATTAACGGAATCAAAAAACGACTGCCCGACCAACTCCCAGAGACTTCGAAAGAGGAAGGGATTAGGGCGGGCGGCCCGCGCGCCGGCGGGGTGCCAACCCAGACCAAAGATGCAGGCGAAATGGGGGAGGGAGGGAACCAA
>NZ_JBZRPK010000401.1:0-4165 GCF_058382125.1 Haloferax sp. s1 | reverse complement strand
GCGTGTCGAGGGTGATTTCGACGTTCTCGTGCGTGCCGGGTTCGAGGTATTCGGACGTTCCGCGGACGCTTTCGAATACCTCGCCGTCGTTGACCGTCGCTTCGTGAATCGTCACGAAGCCGCCGTCGTGGAGCGTGACGGACTCGACCGTGACGGTCGTGCCATCGCCGTACTGATCCACCGCGGTCACGACGGCGCTGTCCGAGGTCATCGCGTCAGCAACGACCGCGCCGCCGTCTGCGGTGTACGGGCCATCAGCCTCGCCTTCTGACTCCTCGAAGGTGTACATCTCGTCGCCGTCGGTGTCCATGTGCGCCATGGGAGTGAGCACCTGCGAGGAGCGAATCGGTTCGTCGAGCGTCACGACCACGTCCTCGTGGACGCCGGTCGAGAGGTATTCGGACGTGCCGATGACGCTGTCAAAGACTGCGCCGCCGGAGAGCGCGGGGTCGTGGATGACGACGAAGCCGCCCTCCGAGAGTTCGACGCGGTCGACCACGACGGTCGTGCCGTCGGACGATTTCATCGTGTAATCGACGCTCGCGGAGACGGTTGCGTTCCCGCTATCGATGACTGCACCGCCGTTTGCGGTGTACGGGCCGTCGTTCTCGCCTTCCGATTCGGGGAAGGTGTACGTCTCGTCACCGTCGGTATCCATGTGTGCCATCGGGACCACGGTGGTCGTCTCGTTCAGCGGGGAATCGAGTGTGACTCGCACGTCGCGGTGCAGACCGGGTTCGAGGTACGCGGACGTGCCGCGGATGCTCTCGAACACTTTGCCTTCGGTGACGGTCCCGTCGTGGACGGTCACGAAGCCACCATCGGGGAGGTACGCGGACTCGACGACGATGGAGTAGCCACCGGTCGCCTGCGCGCTGTAGTTGACGCTCGCGGTGTCCGAAGGCATCACCATCGCCGTGTCGACGACGGCGCTCCCGTCAGCGGTGTACGGGCCGTCCGTCTCGCCTTCCGACTCGGGGAAAGTGTAGGTCTCGTCACCATCAGTGTCCATGTGCGCCATCGGGACGAGCGTCGTGTTCTCGGTCACGGGCGCGTCCAGTTCGACGCGGACGTTCTCGTGAACGCCTGCTTCGAGGTATGCCGAGGTGCCGCGGATGCTCTCGAACACTTCGCCTCCAGTGACCGTCGCATCGTGAATCGTCACGAAGCCGCCCTGCGAGAGTTCGACGCGGTCGACCACGACGGAGTCGCCGGTCGTTGGCTGGTCAGTCATCGAGACGGACGCGCTGGCGTTCACCATCGCGTCAGCAACGACCGCGCCGCCGTCTGCGGTGTACGGCCCGTCGGCGTTGCCGTTGGCGGCGACGAACGAGTACACGCGGTCATCGTCGGTATCCATGTGGGGCATGGCGACGAACGTTCCCGATTCGTCGATTGGGTCGTCCAGATGGACGGTTACGTTCTCGTGCGTACCGGCGTCGAGGTACGTCGACGAACCGACGACGCTCCCGAGCACGCTCCCGTCTGAGAGCGAGGCGTCGTGAATGGTCACAAAGCCACCCTCCGGAAGCGTTACGGAGTCAACTGTGACAGTCGTTCCACCCGTTGCTTGGTCTTCGAAGGAGACGCTCGCGGCCTCCTGCTGTGCCGTCACGGCCACCGGGACGCCCCCGGCGACCACGACGAGTGTCATCAGTACTGCGAGTGTTCGTCGCATACCTCAGTTGGGGACGAGTATTTAAAAGAAGATTTTCCGAACTCTCACCCAAATCTATCCCCGATGTGCCCCCAGTCTCCCGATTTCGGCTGCCAGAAGCGTTATCATACGGATAGTCGAGCCGACGAGGGTAGTTGATCGACCGGATGGGACGCGCTTCCAGAATGATACGAAAAAACGACAATCGAAAGCAATGAGACGAGATTAAATAGCGTCCGCCCACCAACTATCGCTATCGAATGTCCTACACGTACTCGGGCGACGTTCACCAGAGCCTCATAGCGTCGTACCGCGACGACGAACCCCCGTTCCCAACCGATACGTCGCTTTCCTTCCCGCGGCGGAACCACCTCCGGGAGGACGTGGACCTCCTCAAGCGACTCTTGTTCCCGCGATGCTGGAACGCCGGGAACTGGGTCGAAGACGGAGAGACACTCCGTGACGGCGTTGCAAACTTCGCTTCACTCTGTTATTCTGGAATCAAACCCTACAACGGGAACGACGCGCAAGTGGTGGTCGATACGGTCGTCGAACGCCTGCCGTCGATTCGAGAGACGCTAAAGAAAGACGTCGAGGCGGCTTACAAAGGTGACCCCGCGGCGCGAAGCTACATGGAGATTATTCGGTCGTACCCCGGCGTACAGGCGGTCGTCGTCCACCGAATCGCCCACGCATTCTACGAGGCTGGCGCACCGGAATACGCCCGTGAACTGGCTGAATACGCAAAGATGGAGTCCGGCATCGATATCCACCCCGGAGCCACCATCGGCGACTACTTCTTTATCGACCACGGCACGGGCGTCGTCATCGGCGAGACGACGACCATCGGCGAGTGGGCCAGAATCTATCAGGACGTGACGCTCGGCGCGCTCCACTTCGAAGAACAAGAAGACGAAGAGCACACACTGAAGAAGGGATACAAACGCCACCCGGATATCGGTGACAGCGTCGTCATCGGTGCGGGAAGCAAAGTTCTCGGCGCGGTCGCAATCGGTGACCACGTGAGCATCGGCGCGAACTCGTGGGTCACAGAAGACGTGCCGGACCACACGAGCGTCTTTATCTCCGAACATCCGACCCACGAGCGAAAACAGCGAGACTGAGCGGGAGACGGGGCGACCGCGACGCAGGTAGTTTAGTCGACCGTTACCCACGCGAGGAACGCAAGCCCAATCGTCTCGAAGACGTGGAGGAGCATCATGAGTCGCCAGACGATGACGGGCACTTTGGTGCTGAACCATCCCGATAACATGGGGTCCAAAAGGTACATGTAGAACGCGAGCGCGTTCTCCGCGAGGAGGAACACCCCGAACACGAGGAGGCCGACGGCGTGTTTGGACCTGAAGGTCAGGTAGTTCCGGGCCCAAATCGCCGACAGTGCGAGAAGCACGACGACGTTGATTCCCGAGGAGACCTTCGCAACGTCCACCCAGATACTCATTCGTCCACCTGTTTCCCCGTGAGCCTCATATACACTTTCCCAAATCTCTCCATAGTCAGTCTATCCTGTCGACAATCGTCTCGACGGTTTCCCAGTTGGCGCGGCATCGCTGCGACGGGAGGTAGACCGCGCCGTAATCGTCGCCGCTGCGCTGGACGACGTCGTTGTCCATCAGTACATCGAGGTGGTGTCTGATGGTCTTGTAGTCGAGGTCGAGCGTCTCGGCCAGTTGGTTCGCGTTGCGTGGCTGTTCCTCCACGGTCTTGAGAATACGCACACGGTTTTCACCCCCGCGAGTTCCCGTGAGTACGTACCAGAGGACAGCCTCCATCGTATGCGGTGACACGTCGGGAGAACCTAAGACCATCGACCGGCAGACTGCGGGGCGGTCGAGAAGGGAAGAACCCGACTCATCGGCCGAGATGTCAGGAGCGAATTCTACTCGTCGGCCGAGATATCGTGCGAAGTTGCAGAAGCGTCTTCTTCGTCCGCCGCCTCCTCCGCCAGTCGCTCGGAGACCGCCGACAGCGCCTCCAGTTCGACCGACTCGGGGACGAGTTCGAGCGCCGACGCGGGCCAGTCGTTGTGGGCGAGCGTGAACGTCGCATCGGGGTTCTCCTCGACCAATCGGGACACACCGGTCGCGGCCTGTTCGTAGGCGTCGCGGTCGAGTCGCTCCGGCACTTCGGCGGTGAGCGGGTACGTCTCCGAGAGTGCACGCGGGAAGGGGCCGAACGGCGGGACGACCCGCCACGTCGCGTCGAACTCGTCGCCGGAAGGCGTGCCGCCTTCAGTGAGGAGAACGTGACCCTCGGCGGTCAGGCGGTCCATTCGGTCGTGGTGGCGCACAACCTCGGGCCGGTGAGCGCTCTCGTTGGAGACGTAGAAGAACGCGCCCTTCGAGGCGGGGTCCTCGCGCTTCAGCAGGTCGGCGTGGGCGGGGAGAGCGCGGTAGCCATCGAGCATCGCGGGGGGCGAACGGGCGCGCTCCTCGACGAGGTCCATCAGGGCGCCGTCGCGGAGGGCCTGGTTGATGCGGCGGGGGT
>NZ_JBZRPK010000692.1:0-16375 GCF_058382125.1 Haloferax sp. s1 | reverse complement strand
GGCGAAGAGAACCCGGATGAACTCGTCGCTGGAACGGACATCGAGATGTCGATGCAACCGTTCGGCATCGGACCGCGCCAGCGATGGACCTCACGCATCCTCGCGCGTGAAGCAAACGAGAAAACGGCGTGGTTCCGCGACGACATGGTCGATGGTCCGTTCCGGAACTGGGTACACACTCACCGATTCCGCGCCGACGGCGATGAGACGGTTCTCGAAGACCGCGTCAAGTATACACTTCCGTGCGGTCCGCTCGGTGACCTCGCGGGTGTGTTCGGCGGTCTCGGGCTCGAACCGATGTTCCGCGCACGCCATCGAGAGACAAAAGCATACCTCGAATGATAAAATCATACCTCGAATGACAAAAGCATACCTCTCAGAAATTACGTTGGCGTAGCGGTTCGACAGACCAGAACGGTCAGTCGTCGCTGAGTGAGAACCGAGGTTCGACCTCGGAGCGGACACCGCCGATATCGAACTCGAAGCGCGCACCGCCGAGGTCCGATTCGGGTTCGGTGACCTCGATGTCCCAGCCGTGAGCCTCGACGATACTCTCGACGATAGAGAGACCGAACCCAGTCCCGAATTTAGAGGTCGTGTGTCCGTGTTCGAAGACGGTTTCGCGTTTGTCCGCCGGGATACCAGGGCCGTTATCAGCAACGTAAAAGCCTGACTGCGTCGGGCCGACACGGACGACGAGTTTGTCGTCTTCACTGGTGGACCGATGACCGTCTGCCGAACCGTTTTCGAGAGTAATTCCGGATGGTGCGTGGTCTTCCGCCGAACCGTTCTTAGCGGCGTCATCGGATGGAGTCTGGTCTGGTGTGCCGTGCTCAACAGCGTTCCGAAACAGGTTCTCGAACGCCTGCTGGAATCGCCCCTGGTCGGCTTGCGTCATCCCGAGACCATCTTCGACGACGAGAACCGCGTTGTCTCCAGTATCGACTGCTTTCCACGCCTGTTCGGCGACATCCTCAATCACGACCGAGTTCGTCTCACCGACCTTTCGACCCTGTCTCGCGAGCGAAAGCACGTCGTTGAGGAGTGTCTCCATGCGGGAGATTCCATCCAGTGCTCGGTCGAGGTAGGTCACGTCGTCTTCTTCGCGGGCGAGTTCGGCAAATCCCTTTGCGACGTTGAGCGGGTTTCGAAGGTCGTGCGAGACGACGGAAGCGAACTCGTCGAGTCGGTCGTTCTGTCGGCGTAGTTCGCGCTCTCTGCGCTGTCGGGCGAGCGTGTGCGTGATGTTGTTCGCGACCGACCGCAGGAGGTCGACCTCGGTGTCCGTCCACGACCGGTTCGTTTCGACGACGTCGAAGAGGACGAAGCCGACGAAGGACCACTTCGAGACCATCGGTGCGGCGACGAACCCACCGGTTTCGGTGCCGGTGAGCAGTTGCTTCGTGTTCGACGCATCCGGTGGAAGGTCCGAAACACAGTGAAGGGGCACGTTCTCGAAGCGGTGAAGTCGCTTGAGTAGCCAACTGGCGTCTTCAAGCGAAATGCGCTCCGGGTGGCCGGTGTCACAGTCACTATACCAATTGTGCACACAGGCGGCGACGTTCGTCTCGTCGTTGTAGAGGTAGACCGAGCAGCGGTCGAGGTCGGCAACCTCGCTGACCGTCTGGAGCGTCCACTCTATTTTCGTGCCGATTTCGTCGGCTTCAGCACTCATCAGTGACGTGGAGGTGTCCAAGACAGCGTCTTTCAGTCGCGTTTCGTAGCGGAGTCGATTGCGGCGGCGACGACGCTCAGTTACGTCCTGGAGCGTACCGATGACAGCCGATTCGTCGTCTTCGGTGGGACGGAGCGCGAGGTGCCCCTCGCACAGTAGTTCGTCGTCGTGTGGGTATGCCGGGCCAGACGAGAGAACAGCCTCGAATCGTTCGGTATCCGGTTTGTCGGGGTCGACAACCTTCACAAACGCGTCGCGGATTTCGTCTCCCGAGTCCGCAGCGAGGTCGGCGAAATGCTGACCGAGAATGTCCTCTCGTTCGTAGCCGGTGAGACCACAGAACACCCCGTCAGCAGACGTAAACCGTCCCTCGCTGTCGAGCGAGTAGACGCCGCTGTCGAGGACTTCGATTGCGGTTCCGTACCGCTCGGATGCCGCCTTCGCACGGTACTGTGAGACGGCGTTGACTACGCGGTTGGCGAGTACGGTGTACTGGTCAGTTCCCGTATCCTTCTGCATGTAGTCGGTGGCCCCGACGCGGAAGGCATCACGAGCGACTTCCTCGGAGCCTTTGCCGGTGAAGAGAATGAAAGGGAGGTCGGGGTGTTCGGCCCGAACCGCTCGGAGGAATTCCAGTCCGTCGATGTCCGGCATGTCGTAGTCCGAGACGACACAATCGATCCGTTCTTGACGGATTCGTTTGAGTGCGTCTGCACCCGAGTTCGATGTCGACACCGAGAGGTCCACGTCGCCCGCCTCACGCTCCAGATAAATCGAAACGAGGTCCGTGAGACTCGGTTCGTCGTCAACGTGGAGGACGCGAACGTCTACTCCCGACCCGTCGTCCATACCGACTAGCCTCTACTCATCCTAATGAGCGTTGTGACGTAGTTATCAATCTCGATAACAAATAGAATAAAACACGGGTGAAGTGGCATTTCTGGGCAATGAAACAGTTATCTAATTTGTCAAAATTGGGCGTGAGAGATTACGACGCCGTAATATAGATTCCAAAGAGGACGACGGCTCCACCGAGAACTGTCGGAAGTGTCGGAATCTCAGTAAGGAGAAATAGTGCAAGAATCGTACTTCCGACAGGTTCGCCAAGTAGCGACACGGAGACGACGCTCGATTCGAGGTGTGCAAGCGCCCAGTTGATAACAGTGTGTCCAAAAATACCCGGACCGAGCGCCATCCCGAGGAACAAGAGCCACTCACGGAGAGGATATCCTGCGAGTGGGTCGCCACGGGCGAGTGTCACTGCGAGAAGTGTAACCGCGCAAACGCTGTAGACGACGACCACGTATGGAACGAGTGCGACTCGACTGCGGACGCTTCGACCGGTAAGGACGTACGCGGCCGCTGTCACGGCACCGACGACGGCGAGCCCATTGCCGAGAAGCGGCCGTGGCGCACTGCTCGGAGCGAGGAGGTCGGAAACGGACATCAACACCATTCCGGCAAGGGCGACTCCGATACCAATGGTCGTTCGTCGACTCACGCGCTCGTCAAGGAACGCCCACGCGCCGACCGCGACAAAGAGCGGTTGCGCCTGCACCAGCGTCACGCTCGCGGCGACTGTCGTATGGTTCAGGCTCTCGAACCACGACGCGAAATGAGCCGCGAGGGCGACGCCCGCACCACTCGCAGCAGCGAGGTCACGGTGCGAAATCGTCGCCAGTACGCCACGATGACGGATGAGTGCGACTGGTGCGAGAAGGGCGATGGTGAACACGACGCGGTAGAACGCCTTTACGAGACTCGGTGCGGTACTCCATCTGACGAGGATTGCGCTCGTACTAATCGCGAGTATCGCAACGCCGAGACCGGCGAAGGGGGAGATTGGACCGTCGAATTCGGACGTGGTCACACACCGCACGATGGGAAGTGGCGGCTTACCGCTTGCGGCTTGGGCGTCGACTCCGGTGGCGTGCCCGTCGTTACTAGGGTCATGTTCGTGAAGACGGATGTCGTATCATGAAGACGAGTGTCGCATCCATGAAGACGGATGTCGTATGCGTGAAGACAGATGTCGTATGCATGAAGACAGATGTCGTATGCGTGAAGACACCGTTGTATGCGTGAAAAAGTCTGAAAATAGGTCGTCGCTGGAGCTGCCTACTTCGCGTCCGCAGGCGTGTCGAAGTCGTGGAAGTGTTCACCTTTCTCCTTCGTCAGAACGTTGAGTGCGGCGGCCGCGCCGTCACCTGCTGAGATGATGGCCTGCCACTCCTCGGCGCGGACCATCGCACCCGTCGCGTACACGTCCTCGACGCTCGTCTCCATCGTCACGTCGACATCGACGGTCCCCTCGTCCGTGAAGTCACAGCCGAGTGCCTCCGCGAGGTCGCGGTTCGCGCCCGTCGCAAGGACGACGTAGTCTGCCTCGTAGTCTGACCCGTCCGCCGTGACGACGAACCCGTTTCCGGACTGTTCGACTGCGGTCACTTCCGCCTCGTGGAGTTCCGCACCGAAGCCTTCGACTTGCTCGCGGGCGTCTTCGACGAACTCGGTACCATCCTTCGACTCGATACCGAGGTAGTTGAACAGGTGCGCCTTGTGAAGCCACGTTTCGTCCGTGTCGAACACATCCACGTCGAGACCGTTCTTCGCAGTGAACAGTGCTGCGGAGAGTCCTGCGGCGCCACCACCGACGACGATTACGTGTGCCATGTCAGTACATGACGCTTCGCAAATAGTTGAGGATTTGGGCCGCCGACATTCGTGTACGCGACCTGCGGAATAGCCACCACCTCCCTACCGCTTCGTGCCCGAATCAGCGCCTTCGGATTGTCGAACGAGATGACCGAATCGGCGTCGAACTCCACTTCGAACAACGCCTTTGCCTCCGCGGATGACTCGCGGAACCGACGTTCGAGTTCCGCCCGGTCGTCGGGTTCGACGCCAGTTCGTTCAGTCCACGCATCGAAGTCGAGCGTGATTGTTGCTCGTTCGACTGCCTCGACCTCGAACCCAGCGACCTCGAACCATTCGCGCCACTTCGAGACGGGATACAGTTCGACGTGCGTCGGGTCGCGGAGGACTTCGATGCCATTGAGGAAGTCCGCGAGTGCAGTGTCTTCAGGCGCGACGTTGTCTTCGAACGCGAGGACGCCACCCGGTTCGAGAACCCGTGCAGCCTCGGCGACGAACGCTTCCGGGTCAGGGAAGTGGTGCGCGGCGACACGGCAGGCGACGGCGTCGAACGAGTCATCCACGAACGGCACTCGCTCGGCGTCAGCGACGACTCCAGAGACGGGGTACTCGCGGACTGCGGTAGCGACCATCTCGGGAGCAGCGTCGGTGGCGATAACGGTCGGAACGCCAGCCTCGGCTATCGCCCCCGCCGTGTGACCGGCACCCGTCGCGATGTCGAGGGCTCGCGTCGCACCGCGACACCACTCGGCCAGTGTCTTTCGGTCCGTTCCGAGTCGGTGGACCTCGCTCTCGAAGTACGATTCGGCGGCGCTCCCGAAGTGAGCCGCAGTGTGACGTTTCTCGTCGCTCATGACTGAAAATTGACTCAGCCTGATAAAAGACGCGCGTGGTGACAGTTGGTTTATGTTCCGTTCCGTTGCTGCCGGGAGACGCTACGGCGTGACCGTCGATGCAGGCTTACTCGGCGTCCACGTCTCGGCGACGGTGGCTACGTATTCGGGTTAGGCGTCCACGTACTCAGGACGCTCGGCGTACGGAATCGGGTCGCGTTCGCCGAGGTTCTGGAACGCCTGCAGGCGGAACGCACAGGAGTCGCAGGTGCCGCAAGCGGGTTCTTCGGCGCGGTAGCACGACCACGTGTGCTCGAAGGGAACGCCGAGTTCGAGACCGCGGCGGGCGATATCTGTCTTCGCATCGTGGACGAAGGGCACTTCGAGCGAGATGTGCGTGTCGGGTTTCGTGCCGACATCGACCATCGTCTCGAACGCATCGAAAAACTCGGGACGACAATCCGGATAGCCCGAGTAGTCCTCGGAGTGTGCGCCGACGAAAACAGCGTCACAGTCGTTGGCTTCGGCGTAGGAGACGGCCATCGACAGGAGGTTCGCGTTCCGGAATGGGACGTAGGAGGTGGGGACTTCGTCGGACTCCATGTCGGCGTCTTCGACCGCCATCGAGTCGTCGGTGAGGGACGACGCGCCGATTTGTTTCAGGTGACTCGTCTCGATGTGAAGGAAGTCGTTGGCGTCGAGTTCGTCTGCAAGCGCACGAGCGCACTCGTACTCCTTCGATTCGGTTTTCTGCCCGTACGAGGTGTGGAGCGCGTAAATATCGTATCCGCGTTCCTTGGCTTCGTAGGCGGTCGTCGCGCTGTCCATGCCGCCGGAAAGGAGGACGACGGCGCGTTTCTCGTCGGTGTGAGTGTTATCAGTCATTCTCGTCGGTGTGGGTGTTGTCAGTCATGTGTGTGGCGTGTTCAAAACCCAGTTTTCAGTAACTCCGTTCGCGGGCGATTCACGTCTCAGGGGCGTCGTTCCAGAGGTCGACGTGGAGGCGCGGCGTGTAGCGGTAGCCGAATTCCGCTGCGAGGTCGGCAACTTCGGTTCGGGTGCGGGCGAGTGCCTCTCGGGTTTGCCCCTCTGGCATGAGAAGTACGTCGCTATCCCGGACTTCACGGGTGGTGACGCCGCGTACGTCCTCGACGAGCGCTTCGATTTCGGGGAGGTCATCACGGCCAGTGACGACGAATTTGAGTTGGAAGTCGTCGGCGTGGTCGACCAGCGAGGCGAGCGAGTCGAGGTTGACACGAGTTGCTTCGTGTTTTTCCGTCCAGACGCCGGGGTCGGTGTCGTCCGGAGCGTTCTCGGGTGTCGGCGTCGACGACGCGAGTTTGGGGCTGATACTCGCCAAATCGACTGGTGCGTCGGTTTCGAGTGTTCCGTTCGTCTCGACGGTGAGATGGTACTCGCCGGCGAGCGCCGACAGAAGCGACGTGGTCTCGTCGTGGATAAGCGGCTCGCCACCGGTGACGACGACGTGGTTCGGGTCGAGCGCGTCGACTTCGGCGACGATTTCCTCGACGCTCATCCACGCGTGTGTCGGTTCCCACGAGGTGTGGTACGAGTCGCAGAACCAACAGCGGAGGTTGCACCCGCTCGTCCGAACGAACGTACTCGGAACGCCAGCGAGTTTCCCTTCGCCCTGAAGCGACGCAAACAGTTCGTTGATGGGAAGTCGCTTACCGTCTGCATCCGTGTCGGGTCGGTCGACGGAATGAGAGACGGGCATTAGAAGCCAGCGCAGAGTTCGGATGTCTCGCTGATTTCGACGGAAACCGTCGAAACGGTGTCTGGAAGCGCCGACAGAAGTTTCTCTTCGAGGATAACAGCCATTACTTCAGCCGTCGGCGGCGAATCGAGGACGACCATCCCGTCGGCGTCGCCGGACCGTTCGAACGCATCGACAAGCGGGTCACCGTCCTCGACGAGGAAGCGGTGGTCCCACTCGTCGATGATGTCAGTCACGACTCCTTTGTCGACGACCCAACCTTCGTCGGTGAGTTCACCGACGATACGGACGGCTATTTCGTAGTTATGGCCGTGTGGCCGACTACACTTGCCGTCGTGGTGGAGGAGGCGGTGGCCGGCGCTAATTCTAATCGGCCGGTCGCGACCGATGTGGAGGACGCGCTCACCTGCCCGGGACAGCGGGGTCTCGGCGTCTCCATCCGCCTGTTGTGTTTCACTAAGTGTTCCCCGAGGCATATCACAAGATTATCACGAGACTATTTAATACTCTTGTCTCAACTCCGCCGTGCGTATCTAGCCTACAAGTTAGACATAACGACAGGTAGGATAATGATTCTGTCGGAGAAATGACCCGTTAAAGGCAGTGTTGTTGAATGTTGTCGAAAGTGATTGTGTTGTTTCAGTTCGACTACGGGTGTGCGGCTATCGCCTCCCGCCACGAGTCCGGAACACGAGTTGGGCGGCCGGCCTCGTCCATGGCGACCTGAACCGTCTCGCCGGTGGCGACGACTTCGCCCTCGTAGGAGATTTCGTAGTAGGGTGGTAAGCTTTTCCCGCCGATTTCGCCGGCTTCGACTTTGACCTCAGCGGTTCCGACACCCTCGATGGGCGCGCGATAGTCGAGTTCGAGGTGAGCAACGACGATATGGGGGTCCGACAGCGGGACGCCCATTACTTTCTCAAAATACCCAACGCGGGCCTGTTCACAGTACGTCGCGTAGACGGCGTTGTTCACGTGCCCGAACGAATCGTGGTCACGAAAGCGAACTTCAACTTCGGTGACGAAGCTCATTGGACTGCGGGACACGGGCAAACGGTATAGCATCGGCGGTTCGTCGTGCGGTGAAAAGCGAGCGACCTGTGTAGATGGGGAACCGCTTCCAGCGAGGCTCAGTTGGCCGTCGTGGCAGAGGAGTCGGGAGGAGAGACGCGTCGGCCGTGGAGTGCAACTGCCTTCCAGACATTCGAGCGCGAGCCAGCACGAACCATCTCGATTGGGACGCGGGCACCCACAGGAAGCGATGCCGACGTGTTGCGGATGCGTGTGGACTCGTACGCGACGAGGTGTCGTGTCTCCTTGGTCTCGTGTAACTCGACAGTCATCGTCCAATGGTCGTTCATTTCGACACGGATGTCCACCAATACCGGTGCAGAAGCGAGGGTCGTCATCAGCGATAGATTCGAACTCGCCCGCCATAAGCCGTTATAATACTGATATCGCCGGATATGGTATCTACATACTAGACATGACGACACCCCATTACGGGGGAGTCACCAACATTCGTTCACAGGAGAGTCACCAACATTCGTACTTAAAATACATTCGCAGGCGGCGTCAGAAAGGAGTGCGCTCTCCCCGATTTGAACTCACTCGCAACGCTTCGCGTTGCTCGCTGCTCAAACCGGATCGAGACGGACGTTTCACTGCTCACGTTGTTCGCAGGAAAAGTCCGCTCTCCCCGATTTGAACTCAGTCAGACGACGCGTTCACTTCGTTCACGCGCTGCGACTGACTTGCTCAAACGGCTCGACCGGATTTGCAAGCAAATCCGCTCTCCCCGATTTGAACGGGGGACAAGCCGATCTACAGTCGGCTGCTCTGCCAGGCTGAGCTAAGAGCGGTCAAGAGAATCTGAGTCTACGATTGGACTTAACAATTCTCATTCGAGACGAGAAGCGCCCGACAGAAGTCCGATAGATGACGAGACGAGTTAGTCGTCGAGACGGGGGATGAAGGGACGGAGACGACCCGTCGAGACTGTCACTCGGTTAGCTCGGTCTCCGGAGAGTCCGAACCCGACCCGTCTGAATCGGGCGAGTCATCGTCATCACTCAGGTGTTTGGTCGACTCACGGTCGTCCGAACTGGTTTCGCGGACGCGAATCCCTTTGCCCGCGAGGTGCTGCATCTGCCGCTGTGCGAAGTCCTCCTCGCTCGTTCCGCGAGTGGCGAGCACGTACATGAGTGCGCTCCCGGCGGGTCGCATGGTCCGACCCGCGCGTTGGGAACCCTGCCGACGAGAACCACCGAGTCCGGAGGCGACGATGGCGAGTTCGGCGTTCGGGAGGTCGATTCCCTCGTCGCCGATACGGGAGATGACGAGCGTGTCCAAGTCGCCGTCGCGGAAGGCTTCGAAGTACGCCTCTCGGCGGTGGTGTCTCGTCTCACCGCTGACGAACGGCACGTCAAGTGCCTCGGAAATTTCCTTACCTTGATCGAGGTAGTCGACGAAGACGAGTGTCTTCGAATCGGCGTGGCGGGCGCGGAGTCGACGAATCTCGAATATCTTCCCGGGATTCATCGCGGCGAGCATGTGGCGTTCGCGCCCGTCGCTAGCTGCCCACTCGTTGCGCGCCATGTCGTCTCCCCAGCCAACATAGCGAATCTCGACTTCCGGCTCCTGAACGTAGCCCGCGTCGAAGAGTTTGCCCCAATCGGTCCCGATTGGCGGGCCGATAAGCGTGAAGATCTCGGCTTCTTTGTCGTCCTCGCGGATAGGGGTCGCAGAGAGGCCGAGGCGGTGTTTGGACTGGAGGTTGGCACTTCGCTGGAAGACGCGACTTGGGATGTGGTGGGCCTCGTCGTAGATGATGAGCCCCCAGCGACGCGAGTCGAATAGCGAGCGATGGCGGTCCATCCCGGCAGTCTGGTAGGTTGCGATGGTTACGGGTCGTATCTCTTTGGAGCCACCGTGGTACTCGCCGATTTGGTCGGCAGAGAGGTCGGTCGTCGAGCGCAATTCCTCGCGCCACTGTCGAGCGAGTTCGCGACTGGGAACGAGAATCAGGGTCTCACCGCCGACAGCACCGAGCGCGCCGATTCCTGCAATCGTTTTCCCCGCTCCCGGTGGACCGACGAGAACGCCTGCACGCTGGTCGAGGAAGCGGTCAACCCAGTCTTGTTGATAGTCGCGGAGAGTGACGCGAAGCGAGACGTCGAGTTCCTCGCCGTCCTCGAGGTCTCGGTCGTCTTCGACCGGGTACCCTGCGTCGTAGAGGATGCGTTTGATAGCCGCGATTTCCTCGTCTCTGACCCACGACTCGGTATCGGAGATAGGTGCGTAGACCTGATTCTCATCGAGTTTCTGAAGCGCGACGTTGCCCATCAGGCTCTCGGTGGCGGCTTCGAGGACGGTGTATCCCTCCTCGTGAGAGTAGAGGCGGAACTGATGAGCGCGCTTCCATTGGTCTTCGACCCACGATTCGAGATGTGGCGACCGTTCGGGGAGGACAGACCGAAGCATCGCAAGGAGGTCCTGTACATCGTCGAACGGTGCCTGCCACACGTCCTCTTGACGGATTCGGTAGAGATACCCTCGGCCTCTCCCTTCGCGGTCACCGGTGGTGTCGGCGAGGTGAGCGAACTGCGAGAGTTGTGCTCGTGTGTACTGCGTCGGGTTGTCGACGATGATTTCCCTGCGCTTCGGGAAGAGAACGACTCGTTCGCGCGATGCGAGTCGTCCCCACTCGGTTGGATACCAGACGAGCGGGTCAGTCTCGACGTTCACTTTCTGGACCCGACCAGCGTCGACAAGTTCATCGAGTCCCTCCATTGCATCCGCCTGTGTCACGTCGAGGCGACGAGCAACCTGTTGTGCGGTCACGACCGGTCGTCCCTCCGCTTCGAGGGCTTCGTAGAACGAGGCGAGAGAGACGCCATCAGCCGGTTGGCTGTCGTCTGGTACCGAGGCGTTGGTTACGTCGGCGAGGCGGTCGAGTACGTCACCAGTGGTAGAGTACGACGGTTCGAGGGTAGAATTAGACGGGTCGGCGATATCGTTTGATGGCTCAGTAGTGGAACCCGACGGTTCAGTAGTGGAACCCGACGGTTCAGTAGTAGAATCCGATGGCTCGGAGACAGTACCCGAGGTATCTGACTCGTCTGGGGGTATCTCTCGGTCCTCGTCCTCAGCTGTCATCGAATCCGAATACGGACGCAACGGGGAAACGGCTTGCGACACAGGGAACCGTACGAGAAACTAGTGTGTGACGAAACCAGAGAAGCATCGAGGGAAGAGACAATAAACCAGAGAAGCATCGAGGGAAGAGACAATAAACCAGAGAAGCATCGGAAGAAGAGGCAGCGTATGACAGCGCAGAGTGTGCGGCAAAGTGCAGGGCGTGTCTGACAGAACGTAGAAAGTGCTGGGTTCGCTGGATTCACCGAGACGTACTCGACTGGGCGGGAGCCATTTGGTCGAAGACAGATCGGAGGCTGTCGTCGATGGTGAGGAACTCGGGGAACTCTTCGAGCGTTCGGAGTCCATCGAGGTAGACGTACTCGACTGGTTCGGGGGGTATCTCTTCGAACACCTGTACGGGTCCGTGGTCGGTCAAACCGATGAACGGGCGACCATCACGGTCCGTCTGGGGTGTCAGTTTGTGTTCGAGATAGAGCGTTGCCATGGCGAGCGCGCTCGCCAATGGCACTTGTCCGGGCGTCAGTTGCCACGTGACATCTCGGGATTCGTACTGGACAGTCGTGACGTACCCGTCGTCGAAGCGAAAGCAGTCGACGATTTCTCCGGGGCGAGACCACCGCGTCTCTACCTGGCGTGACCACTCGAGAGACCACTCTTCCTGCCCGTCTCCTATCGGTATTGCCTTGCGAAGACGCACCCACACACGACCGAGTGCATGCATGAATAACCGGTTCGTTCTCGGTGGTAATTGCATTGACGCCAACTGAACGACACAGTCTGTCTCACTGGAGAGTCACGATTGCACGGTAGTCGGTTACACACCTCGTTTCCGGTGAATTGTTGGGGGAAGGCCTGTCCAGTGTTAGAGATGAGTCGGCAGAACTGCAGTCGCTTTTCGTCGCACTCTATCGAGAACGAACTGAACCTGCTTGTGGTGCTTCTCGTGATGCGTCACGTGATGCTTTCTTCGACACCTCGCTTCCGGTGAATCGAGAGAATGACAGAGACAGGCAGAGACACCACGTTTCCGGTGAATTGGAACAAAAGTTGTATGTAGAATATTCGGTGATGGCGGGGAGGAGATACTGTGTTGACACGATAACTCACACGATAGCCCTAGTTGAATACGTACAGTTGTGAGGGGGAACGTTGTAGCGCTGACAGACACCGGGTTTCCGGTGAAACGGAGAGAAAGGGAAGGGAGTGGTCGTTGCGGATTACCGTGTGAGCGAGGATACAGACACACCGGGTTTCCGGTGAACGGGTAATGGGTACCAGACGGTCCGAGAGTATCGAGAAGTCGGGTTCAAGGGATATACTAGACGTTACCCGAGTGAACCGGACGGCCGAATCGGTCCACTTATAACCCGCACACCAGGTTTCCGGTGAAACATCGTTTTGTAGGTGGTTTAACCCGTGAAAACAGGGGTCGACCGAATACAGGAGAACACACCGGATTTCCGGTGGAGTGTCAGCGGTTCTTGCAGTTTTTGAGACCGTATTTGTTCTGTTTGTGCTGTGCGTCGGTTCTGTCGTTCAGGCCCTATTTTCGCTGTGTATAGAAATCATTAAATAGTTTATTTGTGTTACCGACCATTGATACACTCGTATACAAGAAACTACTCGATACTCGAGTAGTGTTCGAGTCGAATTTGTCGTTTGTTATTAGCTGGAACGGCTACTTCTCGGCCCGGTTATAGCGTCCAAGTAACTCCAAGTGATGCCAAGTGCCACCAAGCAGTATTGGGTAGTTCCGAGTGGTACCGAGTGGTGCTAACCGATGCCAAGCAACGCCAAGCGACGTTATCCAATTCGAATCGGCTCTAAGGAACCAGCATGGGTTAACTGGAGAATTACCGCGTAGTGGACCGCGAGCATTCTTCGACGCGGTGTCCGTCCGTCCCTAAACTGCGTCCAACGCCGTCTCTCACAGGGCCATTTCTCATCTCCACTTCTCCCATCTTGTGACTCGGCGGAGTCGACGCTAGAAGATATTTTCCGACCTTCTAGCACCGCGTTGCTTGCTAGTACGGCCGTACACGACTCTTGTAGTTTGCTCATAGCGTCAGTGAGGGTCCCCCACACCGTGTTTCCGGTGAACTAATACCTTCGTTTCGTGTGGACGGGAAACGGAGGTTCGTGGGTGTTCACCGGAAATGTGGTGTGTGTGTGTGCTGCGTCGAATGGTAAGTCCTTTCACCGGAAACGTGGTGTGTTGCGAACATGCCTAACGCCAGCGACGACCTCTTCACCCGAGAGGACCCTATCTTCGCCAACAAGGAGTTGTTGGAGATTAACCATCTCCCGGGTGAGGGTCGCATCGTCGGTCGCGACGACGAAATTTCGAGCCTCGCGACGGCGGTGAATCCAGCTATCTTCGGACAGAGCCCGAGTAACGTTCTCATCTACGGGAAGACGGGAACCGGAAAGTCGCTCTGTGCCAAGTACGTCTCACAGCGCCTCGTCGATACGGCCGAAGAGGAAGGCGTGAAAGCGACGTTCGCATACGTCGATTGCGCACAGGATACCACCGAAACACAGGCGGTCCAGACGATTGCCGACAGCGTCAACGACACTGCCATTACAGGCATCAAAGTTCCAGATAAGGGACTTTCGACCTCGACGTACTACAAGCGACTTTGGCGTATCCTCGATTCACTCTACGACGTTGTTCTCATCATCCTTGACGAGATTGACAAGTTGAGCGACGACGACATTCTCATGCAACTATCGCGGGCTGGCGAGGCCGGAAAAATCGCTGGCTGTAAACTCGGCGTCATCGGCATCAGTAACAAGATTCAGTACAAAGACCGAATGGACGAGCGCGTAAAGTCCAGTCTCTGCGAACGTGAGTTCGTCTTCCCGCCGTACGACGCAAATCAGCTCCGGGACATCATGGATGCACGGAGCGACGCCTTCCGTGATGATGTCTTGGACCCGTCGACGATTCCCCGTGCTGCTGCACTCGCTGCTCGCGAACACGGTGACGCGCGAAAGGCAATCGACATTCTGCGTTACGCGGGCGAAATCGCACAGTCGATGGGAGCGAGTACAGTCAAAGAGAATTTCGTCACGCAAGCGCGCCAGCGTGCAGAGACTGACCGATTCCGTGAACTCATCCGTGGGTCGACGCCACACTCCCGGTACGTGCTTCAGGCTCTTGCTATTCTTTCATTGTCCAACCAGCAACAAGACGGTTTCCGGACGAGTCGTGTGTACGAAGTCTACGAGAACATCTGTCGACAACAAGGCTCAGATAGCCTGTCACTTCGACGGGTCCGAGATCTCCTAAAAGAACACGCATTCCTCGATATCATCGAGCAGTCCAAACACAGCGGTGGCAGCGCTGAAGGAAGTTACACGAAACACCAACTTCTGGAAGACCCGGATGTAGTAAAAGACGTCCTCACAGAAAACACGGACTAGGGGCAGGGGCTTCGACCGGGTGTCGAGGGCCGAATTGTATACGGGGGACACTGCACCGCTGCACCTGTTGTTCTGCAGGACGTCAACTTATAATTTGTTGCGGTATTTTGTGACTGTAATAATCGCGTGTGACCGACCCAGTCACTACTTTGGAACTACTATAGCCCCCACACTGAGCAGGTCGGGTGGAATGTTACTCCATCATGCCTGTCGATTGTACTTCGTCGATGGGAGTGGACGCGAAGTGGATTGACTCGTATAACTCTTCGACCCATGAGATGACTTCGGGTTCGTCGCCGTCGACGAGCGCGACCATATTGTTGTGTTCGTCGTACGCTGCGACGACGCCGTGACCGTCGACGAGGAGGAGACCGAACTCCAAGTCTTCATCGGTGATTCGAAGTTCGAACTGGTCGAGGTCCCGTGCACGTTCGAACGCCTCGGGATACGCGGTCCTTGACCGTTCGAGGACGCTTTGATCGACAATAAGCTCCATTTGCGTGTGCTCGCCCAACACTGCCTCTGCGGATTCATTGAATACTCGACTCACGATGGGCGCCACACCACGAAATTGGTCGACTGGTTCGTCCCCGAGTACAGTGAGATATCGGTTGAGTGGTGCGTGCGGGTCGTTACTCACGGCGGTCGTGATGTTCATCTGGTCGAGGACGCTCGAAGGGATGTCGTCGGATGCGGAACCCGCGTTCGTCAGGAATTCACGCATTCGCTCTGCCCGCTCGACGGTCGTACGAAGCTCCTGGTATCGGTCGTAAACCATCTCTCCACCGGGGGTAAGTCGGTACAAGCCGTCTGCTTTCTCGACCCATCCCCGGTCACAAAACCCTGCAAGTGTTCGTTGTGCTGTCTCTCGAGCACAGTCACAGATGTTTGCGAGGTCCGTTGGACGACGTGGTTCTACCGCTAGTGTTCGTAAAATCGCTTCTCGACTCTCGGATCCAACGAGAAATGCCACGTCCTCCCGCGTGTTCATATACGGTCGTTCGACTGTTCGACATTTCACGTTTGCGGGCATCCACACACGCGATAGAAGAAACAGAAATTCTGAGAGCGTCTATCCGAGAAGCCCGAGTGCGTCGATACGCTCGACGATTTCCTCGACAGCGGTTTCTGCGTCGTCGGTACGCTTGCCACCGGTGATGACGATTTTACCGGAGCCGAACAGGAGAATAACGACCTTTGGCTCGTCCATCCGGTAGACGAGACCGGGGAACTGTTCAGGCTCGTACTCAACGTCCTCGAGGCCGAGTCCGATTGCGAGTGCGTTCAGGTTCAGATTGTGTCCTAAGTCGGCGCTGGAGACGATATTCTGGACCGTGATCTCCGGTTCGTCGTCGACGGGGATCTGTAGCTCACGAAGTTTGTCGAAAATTATCTCGAGTGCGTCGTGCACGTCGTCGATGCTCTTTGCGCCCGTGCACACGATCTTTCCGGAACGGAAGATGAGCGCTGCAGCCTTCGGGTCCTGTGTGCGATAGACGAGACCTGGGAAGTTATCGGGGTTGAAATCCGCACCGGGGAGGTCGTCCGCGAGGGCTTCGAGGTCGAGCTCTTGACCGATCCCGGTCGATGCGACTACGTTTTGAATCTCGATGGAGTCTGTCGGCCCACTCATTGCTCGCACGTGAATCATACCTCTGTCCTTATAAAGCGACCCGTTATAAACGGACTTCAACCGAGCCTACTGTTCTATCTACATGCGTGCGCGAAACTAATACATTGATTTCGTACGGCTATGTATTGATGTCACGCAAAATCGAGCGTGAAGTTATGACATTACTCGTGTCTATTTTTATCATGGAGCTACTAAATCAACGGCCTTAAATGTAACCGTGGCATTGGAAGTAATGTGAAGAAGCGCACGGGGGC
>NZ_JBZRPK010000402.1:0-4186 GCF_058382125.1 Haloferax sp. s1 | reverse complement strand
CGGGTGTGGCGAGTGCGCTGCGAGACGACGAAAACGGAAACGTCACCGACCAACTCCTCGGTGACGACCAAATCGTCTGTTGGACCTGTGGCTCCGAGGTCTCACAGGAGACAATCGAAGCAACCGTCGAGCATCTTCAGGACTACCGCGCAACGCTTGCGGCGGAACGCCGGTCGGCCCGCGAGGAGATTGACGAACTCTCGTCACGAGTCGATTCCATCGAAGAGCGCCGAAACCGACGCCGAGAGCTGTCTTCCCGACTCGAACAGACAATCGCCGAACGGAAAGAGACGGCCGACCGTATCGAGGACCTCGAATCCCGGCAAGAGGAACTGCGCGAGGAGGTTGCCGCCGTCGAGGAGGAAGCCGAGGATGTCGACGACGAAACCGACGAACTGGTCGAACTTCACTCGAAAGCGAACCGCGCGGAGCTCGAATGTGACCGCCTCGAATCCGAGCGCCAGCGCGTTCGCGACCGCCTAAACGAGGCGCAGACACGGAAGGAGGAACTCGCCGAGTTCGAAGCCCGCCGTGCGGAAATCGACGACGAAATTCGAGAACTCCGGGGTCGAATTGACCGAATCGAAGCGGAGGCGGTCGACGCGTTCAACGACCACATGGAGCGCGTTCTCGACATTCTTCAATACGAGAACATCGAACGGGTGTGGATCGAGCGGATTCACCAAGAACAGACCGGCCGTGGCGCGTCCCGCGATAACCGCGAGTTCAACCTCCACATCGTCAGACAGACCGAGTCCGGGTCCGTCTACGAGGATACGGTTGACCACCTGAGTGAGAGTGAGCGCGAGGTCATCGGACTGGTGTTCGGTCTCGCCGGGTACCTCGTCCACGACGTGGCCGAACAACTCCCGTTCATGCTGCTCGACTCGCTGGAGGCAATCGACTCCGAGCGAATCGCCTCCCTCGTCGAGTACGTCCACGAACACGCCGAGTACGTTGTCGTGGCGCTGCTGCCCGAAGACGCTTCCGCACTCGACGACGCTCACGAACGAATCACCGAAATCTAACCGAGAGACGGAATCTCTCGGGATCTATTGTCCCCGTCTGTAATCGAATTCATTGGAAGTCGATGATCGTTACAGATGTATCGGTGTAATATAACTATCATACACCTGTGGTATATACCGTTCCGTCAATAGGGAGATACTCGTATTTCCCATTTGTAGACACCTATCAAATCGGTTTATATTCGCATTGGTCGGTAATGAGTTGGTATGTGCTGTCATATCTGGGGGAGTCGGCATCCGTGCGTTGCACTTTGCATATATGGCAACAAATATCAAAAATATTATTACAGCGGTCTGCTGATGTGTCTATTCCTCTCAATATTATGTAGTCCTCGTGCTGGACGTAGCTTAATACTTTATTTTAGTAGCTACTATCAATAGTATAATTTGGTTGTTACTGTCTATCTATCCAATCCTTATGTGGCTGCGCAGTGAATATCTCTATATGGAACTCGACATCGGCCGGACTGGCGTTGCGATTCTCCTCGTGTTGTTCCTCATTTTAGGCGTCGAAGACGTGTACGTCTGGACTGTCTCGGGTGTTGTCCCCGGTATCGAATTCTTCGTGGCTCTCGTATTCGTTCTTGTCATCGCGTTCATTGCGATTCGAGAGGCACGAGAACACCCTCCGGCCCGGTAACTCTCCTTGCGGTCACTCTCTACTTTTCTTCCCTATGTTGCGTCGTTATCGTTCGTCTCCCTCTCTGTCCGACAGTCCAGTATTGCCCCACAGCACGCCGACCGGTACGCTGACGACTCCCGAACCAGTTTGCAGTCGCGGTACCGATAGGCAACGTCGGTACCGCAGTCACCACAGCTGAGCACATACTTTGGGTCGGTAAATCGACGAACGCGAATCGGTGCGTCGACTGACTCGGCACGCCGCCTGAATGACGGTCCATGGTCAGTTGCGCCAAACGTCTGGAACTGCTCGACGTGGACAAGTTCGTGTCGGAGCGTTGCGGCCCACTCGTCTCGGTCGAAGGACTCGAACGCCCGCCACGAAAGAGACATGGTACACGCTGGCGGTGTTGTGGTAGCACCTCCGATAGAACGAGTTGTCCAATCTATCGGCTTACCGACGGTTGTGCCATCAACGTTCGGTGTCTTTACTGCTGCTGCTCTCCGTTTTGCCCGGGTTGATACTTCCCACTGGACGAGGGTTACGTCGACGCTGAAATCGTACCTATCCACCGCACGAGTGCAGTACGCACGCGACCAGCGAACCAACTCGTCGTGCGACCCAATGACGTTGTACCCATCTGTGGACCCGCTGTCGTCGTGTGCCACGTTTCGACCCGTAGTTCGGAGTCGGGTATCATGGATGTTTTGTTCATCGTCGTGTTTCTGCTGTCTGGCGGCTGCCATATTGACCACGAGTGTTGTTGTTAGTCCAGGGGCTGCACTCACGACTAACTACGCCATAGCCCCTGCTGTTATCTCCTGTTTACTCTAAGCTGTGGAAGTACCTCTGAGCGAGGTCAAACCACTGCTTTTGATGGCTCACAATACCTGTTTTCGGCGGTATACCTGGTGTAAATGCATTCTGGCGTTCCTCGTGATAACGGATATTAAATGGCTGGTTCTACTGCTTCAGCCAATACTTACTTGCCCGATAATAAGGTATGTTGGAGTCGGTACGCTGGTATGAGCAGCGTTGCTACCCTTCGTGTCCCTGCGTCCGTGTTCGTTCTTGAAGAAGTACTCTCTCGGACCTCGGCCCTTGAAGTTTGGCCGCTCCGGTCTATTCAGGTTGACCGTGGTACCATGGCACCGTTGTTGTGGTTTCACGGTGCTGACCCCACCTCTGTCGAGCCATGGCTACGCGAGGACCCGAGTATTTCTGACCCTTCGTGTTTTTTCTCCTCGAAAAATAGAAGCGTTTACCGCGTCCACCTCAATCCGGCTACAGACGAATTTATGCGTATCTTCGTCGACGACCAGTTAAGCGTGGTTGGTGCACACGGACAAGACGGTGAGTGGGCACTGCGTGTACTGGCGGAAGACCGCGACGCACTCGGGACGTTGACCGATGTGTGGCGACGCGCCAGCCTTACGCACACTGTCGAATCTGTCGTCGACTGTGGAGATATTTCGTGCCCCACTCGATTTGGTCTTACCGAAGCACAGCATCACACACTGATGACTGCTTTTAATGAGGGCTACTACAGCGTACCGCGCAAAACAAATATAAATGAGCTCGCAAACAGATTTGGTATCTCTCATCAAGCAACGTCTCAACGCCTCCGTAGAGGCCACGAGCGGCTTGTTCAGAATACACTCCTCGAATGTTCTACGATGGAGTTTCCCTTCTGACACCTTGCAATAGCAACCAGAAGTTCAATGTCAATAACACAGAGTAGTGAACCCGGAATGGGTGCCTGAACTCGGGTGACAGACTCGCAACCCTACCTCTCACTGTGAGCGGGGCCCAGTGGAAAGCAACCTTCAAACGTACGCTCGGACCGACTGAACATCCGATGTTCCGTGCGTCCCCTTTGCATGCCGACTTCCCCGGCGTTCGACAGTGTTCGCTCAGGAGGGCAGCCATTCTTTCCGTACCAGTCACGTTACGATACGTGATTGGCTGTATCGCAACCCAATCGATACGTTGACGTGCTCAGACGAAACGTGATTACGTATCACCTATCAGACACCGCTGGCAGAAAGCGCAACATCATGAGTGAGATACTAGTTTATGAAGAATAGAAGCCAAAACGACTCCCAGTCTTCGACTCCAACACTCGACAGGCCAGGGGCTGAGGGTGGAATTGTCAACTATTGCCAATCTTTGTTGTCCCTCTGTTTCGCATATTGCAGGCGTATCCTTCGCGGACTCGCTGTACCGCTTTGGACTCGATTCAGTCAGGGATTAACTGGAGCATCAGCTATTGATTCGACGGCACCTGGGTCAGCAAGGGACGTTCGAACGGCAACCGACGGTTCTGTTACTCGTCTGAATGAGACTGACGACTGTCGCGATAGTTTGCCTCGAACTGACGACCCTGACCTTGATAATCCGCTCCTCGGCGTCGACCCGGAACTCCTCAACCCCGAGCGTCGAATCTTGCAACTGCTTATTATCGAAGGCGGTCGACTCCCGCAAGCAACGTTGGTCGAACGTACTCGTTGGTCTGACTCAACAATCAGTCGAACGC
>NZ_JBZRPK010000403.1:0-4199 GCF_058382125.1 Haloferax sp. s1 | reverse complement strand
CCTCTGCACAGGTCACACCAGATACGCCGGAGTAGTCTGTCGGTTAACTATTTTAGCCCGCCCGAGAGTATATGCCCATGTCACAACAAAAAGGGGACGAGTGGACGATGTATGCAGCAGAGATGAACGAGACGATGCTTGCGGCACTCGAACGAAACGTCGAGGCACAGACACAGTTCGTCGAGTCGTGGCTCGACGCGCTTGAGGAGACACCCGAGATGTCCACGGAGACGATAAGCGAGGGCCTCGACGGCTACGCTCGCGCCTACGAGGTGTGGATGAACGCCGCCGAACAGCAGTTCGAGCGAGCGAGCGACGCCTTCGAGGGCGAGGATGTATCTGCCAACGAGTTCCGCGATATCTGGTTGAACTCGGCGAACGAGGCATTCAAGGAGGTGATGGGTACCTCCGCGTTCGCCGCCGCGACCGGACAGACAGTCGAAGACGCACTCGAAATGCAGCAGGAAGTCGACGAAGCCGCGCAGTCGACACTGCGCACGCTCGGGTTCGCCACAGAGGGAGACATCGACGAAGTCGCAGAGCGCCTCGTCGAACTCGAACGGAGACAGCACGCCGTCGAGACGAAGCTCGACCGGCTCCTCGATGCGATGGACGTGGAGGGATGACACCAGTAACCTTCGCCTTGGACTTGCAGCGCCGACAGTGGGAGCAAGCTGCGGAACTCGTCGACCGGACTAGCGCTGCCTCTGACCGTGCCGAAACCGTGTCGGAGGTATCGGTCGGCAAAACCCCAAACGAAGTCGTCTACAAGGAGAATAAACTCAGACTCCTCCACTACGAATCGAAGACGGAGACACAGTACGATGTGCCCATTCTCATCGTGTACGCACTCATTAACCGGCCGTACATTCTCGACCTCCAACCCGACCGGAGTGTCGTTCAGACGCTCCTCGAACAAGGGTTCGACGTCTACCTCATCGATTGGGGCGAGCCGTCACGGCTCGACACCCACCTCACGCTCGATGACTACGTGACTCGGTACATCGACAACTGCGTCGACATCGTTCGCGACCGCTCGGGGCAGGACTCGATTAACCTTCTCGGGTACTGCATGGGCGGGACGATGAGCGTGATGTACGCTGCGCTCTTCCCCGAGAAGGTCAGGAACCTCGGTCTGATGGCCGCGGGACTCGTCTTCGATGACACGGGCGGAGTCCTCGAGCGCTGGGGTGACGAGCAGTACTACTCACCCAAGGCCGTGACCGATGCGTTTGGAAACGTTCCTTCGGAGTTCCTCGACGTGGGCTTCGCACTGATGGACCCTGTCGAGAACTTCGTAACCAAGTACGTCCGGTTGTTCGAGAACGTCGAGAACGAGTCCTTCGTAGAGAACTTCTCTCGGATGGAGCAGTGGCTCTCTGACGGTATCGACGTCGCGGGCGAGACCTACAAGCAGTTCTTGGAGGACGTCTACCAGCAGAACAAGCTCGCTCAGAACGAACTCATGCTCGACGGGAAGCAGGTCGACCTCGAACGACTCGAGATGCCCATCCTCCAGATTGTCGGGGAGTACGACCACCTCATCCCACCGGAGGCGAGTAAACCGTTCAACGACCTCGTTCCGAGCGAGGATACGGAGGTTATCGAAGGCGCGACTGGCCACATCGGGCTTTCCGTCTCGTCGCGCTCGCACGGAGACCTCTGGCCGGCCGTGAGTGACTGGTTCGCCGAACGTTCAGAGACAGGAACAGATGAGACACCTGACTCAGAGACGGAAGAGACCAGACCAGACTCGCAGGCGGAAGAAACGGACGAGACCCCCGATGAGGGACTCAAACCACAGGCGGCAGCGTCGAACGAAACTGTCGCCGAAGAGCCTGAACCACAGGTGGTAGAGTCGAACGAGACCACCGAAGAAGAACTCGAACCACAGGCGGTAGAGGCGAACGAAACCGCCCCTGAAGAACTCGAATCCATCGACGGTATTGGTCCCACATACGCAGAGCGCCTTGCCTCGGTGGGAATAACGTCGGTGTCTGGGTTGGCTGCGGCCGACCCATCGGAGATTGCCGCAACCATCGACGTACCGGTTTCTCGAGTGACCGCGTGGGTTGAACAGGCATCCGACCGCACCGACTAATCGTTTTTTCGACGTGAAAATCGCTTAGACAGGGAGTACCGGGATTTTTGCGAGCCGAATCACACGGTCCGTACAGCTCCCGATGTGTGGTACCTGGAACTCCGAATGGCCATGCCGACCCATCACGATGAGGTCGATGTCCTCATCCTCCGTGTACTCGAGAATGACCTCGTGCGGGATACCCCGCTTACAGACAGAGACGACATCGAGACCGAGGTCTTCCGCTTTTTCTTCCACTACCTGAAGTGCCTCTTCGCCGTGGTCCTCAATCTGCTCGAAGAAAAGTTCGTCACTCGAGAGCGCAGGTGTGTCACCGTAGGTTCGCCGGTCGATGACGTAGAGGGTATGAACAGTTGCCTTATATTTCCGGGCGATATCGAGGCCGTACTCGACACCGCGCTCGGAGCCATCACTCCCGTCGACGGGGATGAGAATATCATCGTACATCGTATCCACATATTTAGCAGCACAGGATATGAAACTTTAGTCCATCTGACGAGACCTTCGGGTACATTCACAACGCAGGACTGGTCGGTTTTTACGAATAGTATCTAACCTCTGATACCATACATCAGTTCTCGGCACATGATTTTTCGCTGTGCTATCGATTAGGCCGGGCTATTCAAGCAGAGTACTGCGAAGGAACAGAGATAACTACACCAGTGGGCTGTGAATTGCGTCTGTCAATCGAATATAAATGGTAATTACCATTTACACAGGTACGTTTGTAATGGATGAATTTTCACATACCATGAAATTCATACACAATAGAAAAGATTTCTGACTTTAGAAGGTGAAACGTAAAGAGTTGATATTCCGGTGTATCCACAACGGATGTCAGTTCTAGCCGTTAATTCACGGAGATAGTAATCACTAACAACGTTTTTCGAGGACGCATGCGATAGTACATGATAGAGGAACCGAGGGAGACGATATGACATACACACTCGAGATTAGTGACGATCTCAAAGAGCGGTTAGACGGCCATTTAGAGGAAGACGAATCGCACGAGGAGTTCATCGCCGAACTCCTCTCGATGTACGAGACTGAGGGGACATTCCTTCAAGAGGGATACTCAGAATAGGGCGATGACCATCACCACCGACCGGACGGCGTGGACTGAGCCGAACGGAATCGACGAAGCAGTAGCTGAAGTACAGTCGGTAACACACGAACCCGTACATCCTGCTGATCCCACTCAGTTATCGAATATCGATGGCGCTCACAGTTGACTGCGCGTCTCATTCGAGAGAAGGACCTCTCGTTCGTCGCTGTCGAGGGTGGCGGGCCTTCGGACCCCTTGTCACGGGCATTGCCCACGACACATGCGAGGATTCTCACCAACACGCAGAGCGGTGGGAATGGGATTCGAACCCACGAGGCCTCTCGGCCACCTGCTTTCCAAGCAGGCACATTAGTCCACTCTGTCATCCCACCAGTTGCGAGCGTTGTTCAAGAGACAATACCGTTGCAACGACCAAACCAACTTCGGTCGGAGAAGTGTGTTACTGAAAGTCATGAATTTCAACTCAGCTGCGTGGAATCGCAAGACACAATCCCACCAATAATTATTCCATCCTAAAATGGTTAGAAAATATAAATCTATTTGTAGCCTCGCCAACATCTATTATCTGGTGCTACACCAATGCCAACCGAACTAGAAACAGTCCAGTTTTCGTTCTCAGACGTGACGGGACACGAGTACACTGACTCGAAGGATGTCGGCGTTCGTGGACCGGTTACCGCAGCAGAGACGGCCATCAAGAGCTTTGACATCGGATACGATGGCGAAGACCATCACATCATGTCCGAGAAGATTCAGACAGATGCCGACGTTCACGGCGACACAATCAGTGTGAATCTTCAGGCGCTCTTCCGCGACGCCAGCGGCCACATCGACGACCCCTACGGTGGCAATATCGAGGTACTCGTCGTTTCCGAGACCGAATAACTCGACCGACTGATTCGGATTTTTCGCGTCGGTATACAATAGTTAGTAGTAACTCGGCTATCCTCAGTATCCCGTTTACGAACCATTAGCGTCCAGAGTTACCAGCACTTTTCCTTTGGCACGTCCTTCTTCAAGATACCTGATAGC